>NZ_JBWKYJ010000027.1:0-54310 GCF_059423685.1 Acidovorax sp. GW460-11-11-14-LB4
ATCTGCGCCAACTCCATCAGCGATGCCCACAGGCGCTCGCCGTTGATGCGCAGGTTCTCGATGTCGGGTTTGACTTTGGTGTCCATAGAAGCTCCAGAGATATAGCTCAGTCAGGGATATGTGAGCACGTCGCCCAACGGGTAGACGGGCTGGCGCAGGTTTTCGAACGGGAACAGCTGGTAGTCCGAGCTGGTCACGCCTGGGCTATCGCACTCCACCAATCCAGCAGAGAGCGGCACAAAGACCGGTCGGCAGTACATGCGCGACTTGAGCAGCAGGTAACGATATGCCGTGGGGTCCAGGCCCACACAAGAAAAAACGCCCAGATCCCACGGTTCGTGCGGCTGCTCCACCACCACGATCTGCGTGCCGCCGGCATCCAGCCAGACGGCACGCCCCATGGAGCAGCGCTGGCCGGTGTATATCGGGCCCGTCACGGTGTAGCTGCCGTCGCTGATGGCACGCACTGTGCCCTGCACCAGCACGGGCTCTTTGACAAGGCCGAGTCTGGTCAAAGGCACCTTGTTGCCCAGGCGCACCGACACCTGCGCCCCTACACCGGCCGCCACGAGCTCCGCGACAGCCTCCGGATCCGCCAGGGGGCCGGTGGCAATACCTGTCATGCCATGCCGCCAGGCGGCCTGCAGCACGTCCATGGTGTCGCAGGTTCCTCCGGACATGCAGTTGTCGCTGTGATCCAGCAGCAGCACGGGCTTGCCCACCCCTTCGGTCATGCGCTGCGCCCGAACGAAGGCTTCGGCCAAGGGCTCGCTGGCATACACGTAGCATTCGCGTTCCGCCCAGATCTGGGCAGCCACGCGGTCCAGCGCAGCGGCGCACAGCGCTTCACCCTCGACAGTGCATTCCGCCGTGGCCACCACGCTCACGCATGGTGCGGCGATGTCGGCCAAGGAGAAGCCCGCAAAGATGGTCATGGCCGGCACACCCTCCCCTTCGGCCTGCCGCGCCGAGGACACGGCGGCGGCCATAGCGCCACCCAAGGTCGTGCTGCGCAGGGTGTGACTGAGCAGCGGCAACTGTCGCCAGCGCACGGCATAGCGCGTGCCTTGCTGCAACATGTGCAACACGAGACGTGCCGCGTGCTCGCCCGTCTCGTACATGTCCACATGCGGGTAGGTCTTGAACCCCACCATCACATCGGCGTTATCGACCATCTTCTGCGTGATGTTGCCGTGCAGGTCCAGAGCTACGCCCAACGGTACGCCAGGCGCAGCCGCCCTCACCCGGGCAAGCAGGTCTCCTTCCCCGTCCGGCGTGTTCTGCGCCACCATCGCGCCATGCAAATCGAGCAGGATGGCATCGCAACCCACCGCTGCAGCGACGATGCGGTCCGTCAACTGGCGGTAGGCGTCGACATCTACCGGCCCGCTGGGGTTTGCCGTGGCGGAGACGGGCGTCACGCACTGCGCCCCTACCCGCTTTGCTGCATCAATGAAAGCCGCCATCGCCGTTCGCATGCCGAAGTTGGCATGGAAGGCCGCCGCGTCGTACTCGGGCGCAAACGCCTTCAAGGGCGTGGGCACCGGAGAAAAGGTATTGGTCTCGTGGTTAAGACGAGCAATCAGAAACTTCATGAAACGCCCTTCGGGATTCAGTGCGGGATGGGCCAGAGCTCAGGCCAAGCCCACGCCCAGATAGCGGTCTTTGACCTCTTCGTCGGCAAGAAAGCTTGCGTTGTCGGCTGTGTAGACGATGCGTCCTTGTTCCAGGATGCAATGGCGGTCGGCCAGTTGCGTGCAGACCTCCAGGTTCTGCTCCACCAGCAAGATGGCAACGCCTGCGGCCTTGATGGTCTTGAGCTGGGCCACGATTTCCTCCACGATCACGGGAGCCAGCCCCTCCACGGGCTCGTCCAACATGAGCAACTTGGGGTCGTTCATCAGCGCGCGGCCGATCGCTAGCATCTGCTGCTCGCCGCCGGAGAGCTGCCCACCGCCGTTGCGCTTGCGCTCCTTGAGCCTGGGGAAAATGCGGTACACGTCGTCCAGTTGCCAGGGTGAGCTTTTTCGCAGGCCCAGCATCAGGTTCTCTTCCACGGTCAGCAGCTTGAAGATGCCCCGGTGCTCCGGTACCAGACACACCCCCTGCCGGGCGATCACATGCGAAGCCTGACCCTGCAGCGGTTTGCCGGCAAATGCCACACGGCCCTGCGTGGGAGCGACTACTCCGGCAATGCTCTTGAGTGTGGTGGTCTTGCCTGCGCCGTTGCGCCCCAGCAGGGTGACCAGTTCGCCGTTACCCACCGTGAAACACACACCCTGAAGCACATGGCTTTTGCCGTAGTGGGCATGCAGGTTGTCAACATCGAGAATCATGCCTTGCCCCCTGTGATCATGTTGCCCAAGTACGCAGACCGTACCCGTTCGTCGCTGCGTATGTCGTGTGGCATGCCTTCGGCCAGCACACGCCCCAGCTGCATCACCGTCACGGTGTCCGAGATGTCCATCACGATGTTCATGTTGTGCTCGATCAAGACCACCGTGTGTTCGTCGCGCAGGCTCTTGATCAAGCGCTTCATGTCGTCCAGGTCATCGATGCCCATGCCCGAAGTGGGCTCATCCAGGAAAATGGCCTTGGGCCGTGCAGCCAGGGCCATGCCCACTTCCAGCCGGCGCTGCTGGCCATGCGAAAGATTGCCAGCGGGGATGTCCGCGAGGTTCTCCAGTCCCACCTTGGACAGCACGGCGTCAACCACCTGCGACTGCGCACGCGCCCCTACCGGCTCATGCCAAGGATTCAGGGCGCGTGCAGGCTGTACGCCTTGTGCGCCGAGGCGCAGGTTCTCACGCACGGGCAAGCTCAAGAACAGGCTGGTCACCTGGAATGAACGCGCAATGCCTCGCTGCACCCGCCGATGGTCTGGCTCATGCGTGACATCCTGTCCATCAAAAAGGATCCGGCCCCCACTGACTGTCTTGGTGCCGGTGAGCATGTGGAACAAGGTGGTCTTGCCAGCACCGTTGGGGCCAATCACCGAATGCACGGTATTCGCACGCACCTGGAGGCTTACACCGCCCAGCGCTGCAAACTTGCCATAGTGCTTTTCGACATCAATAGCTTCCAACAAGATCGGGGTCTTTGGGCTCATGCCTGTTCTCCTTTCGCAGGAACTGCAGCTGCCGAAGGCGTCACCACCGCGTCAGCAGACTGCTTGCGATGACCTTGCAGCCGATTCCAGACCGTTTCACCCAGGCCCCACAGCCCGCGCTGCATCCAGAGGCTCACGGCCATCAATGCAATGCCCAGCAGCAAAAGCCAACGCGGCCACAGTTGAGAGAGCCAGTCGGCCAGCAGCAGGTAGAACGCTGATCCCAACAGCGAGGCAAACAGGTTGCCCGTCCCGCCAATAACGGTCATCACCAGGATCATTTCACTGGTGTGGTACTCCGCGTTGGACAGCGGAGCCAGGCCGGTCATCATGGCATGCAGCGCCCCCGCGAGACCGGTGACAGCACCCGAGATCACAAACGCCTGCAGCTTGAGCAGCCTGAGGTTGTAGCCAATGGCAGCCGCACGCTCTTCGTTGTCTCGCACTGCCAGCAAGGTTCGCCCGAATGTCGAGCGTGACACCTTGAGCAGCAGCCAGAACACCACCAGAAAAATCAGCGAAACAAAACCATAGAACTGCCAAGGCGACGCCAACGTCCACAGGTCAAAGCCCAGGATGGACACATTGGGACGAGGGATATCCATCAACCCGTTGTCCCCCCCCGTCAAGCCGGTAGCCGTATAGGCAATGAAATAGAACATCTGCGCAAAGGCCAACGTCAGCATCACAAAGTAGGTGCCACGCTGGCGAATGGCCACCCAGCCCACCAAGGCCGCCCCGAGCGCTCCCATGACTGTGGCGAGCAGCAACGCAAGCGGCACGGGAACAGGCCAGCGGGTGAGTAGCAAGGCTACGGTGTAACTGCCCAGACCAAAGAAAATGCCCTGCCCGAACGAAAGCAAGCCGGTGAAGCCGAGCAGCAAATTGCAACCCATGGCCGCCAGCGCAAAGATGAGTACCTCGCTAGCCAAGGAGCCCGACTGCATCAGCAACGGCATGGCCAGCACCACCACTGCTGCAAACAGAAAATGCGTGTATTTCTTCATGGGGTTCACTCCTTGCGGCCCAGCAGGCCGTGGGGACGCAGTAGCAGCACGGCCGCCATGGCCACATAGATCATCAGGCGGGCCCCTTCTGGCCATAGCGTGCTCATGACGCTTTGCACAATGCCGATCATCAATCCGCCCAGCAGTGCGCCACTGAAACTGCCCAGCCCCCCCACGACCACCACGACAAAGGCTACCGCCAGGGCTTCAATGCCCATGAAGGGTTCTGCTCCACGAATGGGGGATGCAAGCACGCCAGCCAACGCAGCGGTGGCTGCACCCAAACCAAATACCAGGCTGAAAATACGCAGCACATTGATGCCGAGCAGCGAGACCATCTCGGTCGACTCGCTGCCTGCTCGCACAGCACTACCGAGTCGCGTGCCCTCAAGAACCCACCACAGCAGCACTGCCAGCACCGAAGTAAAGCCGATTACGAACAGGCGGTACTTCGGGTAGATGAAACTGCCCCACATCACCACTCCCTGCAGCGCGTCGGGAACCGCCACGCTGTCACCCAGTGGGCCCCATTGCAGGATCACCAGCTCCTGGACTGCGAGTGCCAGGCCCACCGTCACGAGGATGTGAAACTCATGGTCCGAGGCATACACATGGCGCAGGACCAGCTTTTCCGTGGCCCAGCCAATCGCCCCCACCACCAGCGGCACCACTACCAGAGCCAACCAGAAGCTCATGCCCCATCGCGTCATCTGGTAGCAGAAATACGCTCCGATCAGGTAGAACGCCCCATGCGCGAAGTTCACGAATCGCAGCAATCCAAAAACAATGGACAGGCCCACCGCCAACAGGAAATACAGCATGCCAATGCCGATTCCATTGATGACCTGTAGAAGGTAAATGTTCATAAAGTGCTCGGCCGAACGACCACCAGCCGCACCCTGTCGGTGCCGCTGGGGTTCTCAAAAAAAGGGGCGGCCACAGCGCGCGCATGGGGCTATGCCCAGCCCGGCGGACGCCGCGAGGGTCAGGCGCGCTTGCAGCCCGTCTGGTCGATAGGCAGGAACGACTTGCCCGAACTGAGTACGTCCACGTAGTCGTCCTTGTTCTTCATCTTGGACTTGGCCTTGCCCTTGAGCAGGTAGTAGTTCTTGAGCACCTGGTGGTCCGCCTTTCGCACCTCTTCCTCACCGGTCAGACCCTGGTATTTGTGGCCCTCCAGTGCGGCGATCACGGCTTTTTGCTCCACGGATCCGGCCTTGATGATTCCGTCGATCAGCAGCTTTGTGCAGATATAGGAGCCCGCCAGGCTGTAGTTGGGGTTCATCTTGAGCTTGTCATTGGTGCGTTTGACAAGATCGCGGTTGAGTTCGGAATCCACCGTGTGCCAGTACTGGGCGCCAAAGTAGATACCGTCGCACAGGTCAGCGCCCAGCGATTCGAACTGCTCCAAACCAGAGGCCCAGGCCACCAGGATCGTCATGTTCTTGTGCATACCAAAGCTCACGGCCTGGCGGAGCGTGTCGGCACATTGCGCGCCAAAGTTCAGCAGTAGCAGGACATCGGGCTTTGCGGCCAGAGCATTGGTGATGTAGCCGCTGAACTCCTTCTCGGTCAGCGAGTGGTAGCTGTTACCCACATGCTCGATCCCCTTTTCCTTGAAGATGTTCTTGGCCGCGGACAGCAGGCCATCGCCAAACACGTACTGCGGTGAGATGGTGTACCAGCGCTTGGCCTTAGGCATGGAATCGATCAGCGGGCGCACCGTCTGCTCGATGGCGCCGAAAGTGGGTACCGACCAACGGAAGGTCGCAGCATTGCAGTCCGACCCAGTGATTTCATCGGCCCCAGCCGTGGTCACAAACAGGCCGCCAGCCTTCTCGGCCTCCTTGCCCATGGCCAGGGCCTCGCCCGAAAGGATGCCGCCCGCGAAGAATCGAGCCCCTTGCTGCTGCGCTGCTTCTTGCACCTTGCGCACGGCTGTAGCGGGCTTACCTTCCGTGTCCAGGAGTGTGTAGGCCAGCGGGCGATTGAGGGCTTTGCCATATTGCTCAATGGCCAGTCGCATCCCCATGTCGGCGAACTTTCCGTTGGCCGCAAAAGGACCGGACATCGGTACCGGACAGCCAAACTGAATGGCGCCCGGGGCCTGCGCAAAGGCGCTGCGGGTCAGGCCGATAGAGGCGGACAGCGCACTCAGTGCCGAGACTTGCAGAAGATGACGACGTTGCATGGAGGACTCCAGTGAGTAGAAGTGGGAGATCAAGAGTTGCCACCGCCATGGTGTACAAGAAACCACCTTCCTGATCTTTCCAAATCTTTCATTTGGATTCATGCAAGCACAGGGTTAACCCAGCACGCTTTCGTTGCTGGCACGGCCAAGCCGCGGCGCGCTCCCCGTCTGGTTTAGCGCCGCCTCAAGAGGATCACGGGAGTGTCAATGCAGCCGTTGAGCGTCCTGCACGAGCTGTGCTGAGGCTGTAAAGGCGTAGCCAATCTGGTGCAGCGTCTTGACCGGCAGAGGTTCAGAAAACGCTTCCGCTGCCTTTTTGCGCAGCCTCGTGAGAAGCAAGTTGAGCCGTTCAGCCCCGTTTTGGGCTCGAGCACCAAACAGGTGAGTGCTGAGGTCGCGCTTGGGCACGGGCTGGCCATCCGCTCGCAGGAGTTGCTGCAAGAACATGAACTCGTGGGTCGTCAGTTGCAGACGCTTGCCCTGCGGCGATGACAGAACCCAGTCCTTCATGGCCAGCACCCAGCACGCCGCCTTTGCGACAGGTATGGCCGCAGCAACCAGCGATCCTGCGGGGTCTACGGCTGTCCTGGGGGCAAGTCGGCTCGCCGTAGCGTCAATATTGGCGGCCAACTCCAGCAGGTTGACCGGCTTGACCAAGTAACGATCTGCCCCAGCACGCATTCCCGCCAGACGATCGTCAAGTGAATCTCGGGCGCTGAGGATGATCACCCCCACCTCGGGTCTGGACTTGAGTAGCGACGCCACGCTGAGGCCATCCTCTCCGGGAAGCCCCAGGTCCAAGAGAACCACATCGACCGGCTGAACGGTGAACCCTTTGTAAAACGCCTCGGCGCTACCCGCACCCCAAACGCTATAGCCCGAGTCGAGCAAGAATTCCTCGATGCTGTGCAGTTGATCGGAGTCGTCCTCTACGATTGCAATGCTGGGCTTGGATTGGGTCATGTTGCGAATACCTCCGGCACCTGTCCGGAATGCAACATTCAGGCCACCGGTGTCACGTTCAACGGGATGTCGATCACAAAGCGAGTGCCTTGGGGTTGGACGGCCTGTAGCTGGACAGCCCCACCATGCAAGTCAACGATCCGTTTTACCAAAGCCAGCCCCAGCCCGGCACCGGGTTTGCCCTCTGCCGTACGGCCGCGGCGGTACTTCTCAAACACCAGCGTTTGCTCTTCCAGCGGAATGCCAGGACCTTCGTCCTCAATGACAAAACGACACTGGCCCTCTTGTTGATGCACGCTAAAAGACACCGTTGCACCCACCTCGGAATACTTGAATGCGTTCGACAGCACGTTCATGAGCATCACGCGCAACAGCACGGGGTCGCCATTCAATGATGGCAACCCGGGTTCCACCGTCAGGTACAGCGGGTGCTCGGCAGACAGTTGGCCTCCGTTTTCCGTTACCCACAGGCACAACTCTCCCACGTCAACGGGTACTGGCTCTACCGCAAAGTTGTGGCTATCAATGCGGTCCTGGGTAAGGCAGTTGTCAAAGAAGTAGCTCAATCGCGCCGAGCCCCGCAGGATGCGCTGCGCCAATGCCAGCGGCGCAGGCACATCCTTGGAGCGCAGCGCAAGCAACTGCCCGGCGGTGTTGATCACCGCCAGTGGAGAACGTACCTCATGGGACAGCATGGCGATGAAATGGCGCTGGTCGGTCAGCGTCTGCTCAATCGAGGCCACAGCACTCTCCAACTCCTGGGTGCGTTGCGCGACCATTTGCTCCAGATCTTCGGCATGCTCCTTCAAATGCCCTGCCATGTAGCCCATGGAATCCGCCAGAGATCGTAACTCGCGAATAGGGCTGGATTTCGGCGCCTGGGCATTCCAGTCGGACTGGGTCAGTCTGACTGCCCAGTCACTGAGTACCTGCAAGGGTCTCACCAACCGGCTGGCCACAAATACCGAAAACAGCACTGAAGCCAGCAAGACGGCCAGCGTGGTGTAGATCGTGTTGCGTAGCACTCCCCGCAACGGCGTGTTGAAGCGGCTCTCAGGCAGGATGATCGCCATCGTCAGCACAGGACCGCGATCCAGCGCATGCGTCCACCAACGCGCCAGGTGACGCACACCGTCCACATCCATGAATCGGTTGCCCTCGCGTTGACCGCTCTGCAGGATGTGCTGCCCCAACGCACGCATCACGGGGTCGTGGCTTTGATCGATGCGCACACGCTGCCCATCCACCAAAGCCGATACACCTGCAGACGGATCGTGCGAGGACATTGCAAGCAGTTCTCCCGAGGCCTCGGCCAGAAAGGCCCTGCCCCCGGACTCGGAGGCCAACGCGGCCAGAAACTCGTTGAGCTGGGACAGCGCCACATCGGCGGTGACTACCCCGATCAAACTGCCATCGCGTGAGCGGACCGGAGCTGAAATCCCCATGCCAATTGCGGCATATGCGCCTTGCGCATCGTTGATCATGTAGCGATAAGGCGCGTACCACGCGACCCCATCATTGGCAATCGCTGACTGGTACCACGGACGGGTACGTGCATCAAAGCCCACCTCGCTGCGGGAAATCAGCGTTGGCTCGCGACTCACGGCGTCGATACGCAAAACCTCCATGGCCCGGCCATCACTGATCCGTGCGCGCAGCATGCGCAAAGCGCGGTCATCCCCCAAAGGGGGACGGCTGCCGGCATAGTACTGACCATCAGGCATGCCCATGGATATGAAGGTCAGTTGGGGTTGCTGGTCGATCTGCAGCATGAACTGGCGCATCAACACGTCAGGTTGCTGAACCATCAGATATCCGGCGCGCACTTGCTCGACATTGAAAGCGACTACGCGCTGCGGCACATCAAAGAAGGAGACCACCTTCTCGCGGACCCTGCCTGAGACCTCGTCAGCCAATTGCAGCGCGAACTCTTCCATGGCACCCGTAGCAGAGCGATAAAACAAACTGCTGCTGGCAAGTACAAGGGGCAGCAACACCGCCAATAGTGCGAGTGTCAGAAAAGTGCGCAGGGCAAGACGGCGAGTGAACATTGGGAGATCGAGGGTGTACAGGCGGTGCACCGCAGAGACACGCCTGTGCGCGAGGTTCGGCGCGTTGCCTCGGATTCAATCACATGTACTCAACGCGGTGCCTTGAGCCTTTGTTTGTCGCCCCCATGCGACTCAACCTTACGGTGCGCCTACGCGCAGTGTCTTCGGATGCCAAGCTCAGTTCACGTACTGTAGAACCTGCCGTAGTCGTCTTCAGTCACTTGCCTGGCCGAGAACGGCAATTGCTCAGGCATTTAGATAGACCACATGGGGTCTGTTTCTTCCCTCTGTCAGTGCAGCAGTGACTCTGCCTACTGCTATCAGGAATGCCAGTTACGCAGCGGTTGCTGTCATCCGATCTGCGTCGTTGAACGCGTACTGTCGGCCAAAAAGCGGCCACTCCTGGTGGCAGTCAGTAGGCTAGGCGCTTCCAGCGCTGCGATCACAATGCGGAGGACACCCGCTCGATGAGCCCACGCATCCACGCCTGCGCCGCGTTGGCGTCGGCCCGGCGGTGCCAGATCAGGTTAAGAACGATTTCCGGCAAGGCGACCGGCGGAGGGAAGAAGGCCAGTTCCTTGCTGGCCAGCGCATGCGACGCCACACGCTTCATGACCGTGGCGGCCAAGTCGGTGCGGGCGATGACGGCCGGCAGGGCGAACATCTGCGGCAGGGTCAGGCTCAGGGTGCGTTGCTTGCCGTGCAGCGCTAGTGCCTCGTCAACCAGCCCGTGGCGCTGGCCTTCCGGCGAAGCCAGGGCATGGGGCAGCGCGAGATAGGTTTTCAAGTTCATGCCGCGTCTTGCCGCCGGGTGGTCGCGGCGGAGAATGGTGATGAACTCGTCCCGCAGGATGGGGCGCGCCAGGATGCGTTCTTCCGACTGGGTGGGCGTGACACCGATGGCCGCGTCGATGGCACCGGCATCGAGCAGACTCACCGCATGGTCCCGGTCGTGGTAGCCATGCACTTGTACGCAGATGTCCGGCGCCTCGGTGCCCAGCACCTGCATCAGCGGCGGCAACACGACGAAGGCAGCGTAGTCGGTCAGGCCCAGGTTGAAGGTCAGCCGAGCCTCCGACGGCACGAAGCCCGGTTGACGCACCAGGGCAGCCCGGATGCCGCCCAGCGCTTCCTGGATAGGCGCTGCCAGCTCGCGCGCCCGCGGTGTTGGCAATAGGCCTTCGGAGCTGCGGTGGAACAACGGGTCGCCCAACAGCAGGCGCAGCCGGGATAGGGCTGCGCTCATGGCCGGCTGGCTAACCCCCACATGCGCCGCAGCGCGGGTCACATTCCGCTCAGCCATCAGTGCGTCGAAGGCCACCAGCAAATTCAAATCGACGCCATGAAAATCCATAAATCAAATAATCATATATATCAGATATCTGTTGGACAGATTTTATCCTGGCATCAAAACTACAGGTCTTCCAAACCTGAAAGTAATAGCCATGATCACCCAAGACCTCGACATGACCGAACGCCTGCGCACCGAACGCCTGGCCGTCGAGACCCTGTACCGCGCCTTCAGCGAACAATCTCCAGACCTCGTTGACACCGTGCTCGCCCCGGACTGGGACGACATTCCGCTAGCACCCGGCCAGGAGTCCGGCCCCGCAGGCATCAAGCCCATCATCCAGAGCGTGGCCAAGGCCTTCCCCGATATGCGCGTCGTCATCCATGACGTCATCCAGGCGCCCGGCCGCGTTGGCGTGCGCGCCGAGATCACCGGTACGCACCTGGGCGAGCTGTTCGGCATTGCCGCTACCGGCAAGAAGGTCAGCTTCCGCCTGCACGAGTTCCACACAGTCGAGAACGGCTTGGTCAAGACGACCTGGCACATGGAGGACTGGTTCGGCCTGTTCCTGCAACTCGGCCAATTCCCGCTGCAGGCCTGAGCCTAGGAGTATCCCCATGAAAGCAGCCATGATTTCCAGCTTCGGCGGACCTGATGTCATCACCACCGGCGAACTGTCGTTGCCCAGCCTGCAGCCTGACGCGGTGCACATCCGCGTCGAGTCCGCAGGCCTCAACCCGCTGGACGTGAAGATGATCGCCGGCTACCTGCAGCAGGTCTTCCCGGTCACCCACCCCTACGTACCGGGCACTGACTTCAGCGGCGTTATCGTCGCCGTTGGCGCCCAAGTGCAGCACCTGCAAGTGGGCGAGCGCGTCTACGGCCGCACGTCCCCGGTCGTCGGCGGCGCCTTCGCCTCCGAATTGATGATCGCGGCCACCGAGGTTTGTCCCATCCCGGCTGACATGTCCTTTGAGCAGGCCGCATCCCTGCCTACCACCTTCGGCACCGCCCACCAGGCGCTGTTCGCTGTCGGGGAACTGGCAGCGGGCGAACGAGTGCTGGTACATGCGGCGGCCGGCGGCGTCGGCAACATGGCAGTGCAACTAGCTCGCCAAGCCGGCGCCCATGTCATCGCCACGGCCTCGGAGCGCAATGTGGAGCTGGTCAAGAGCCTGGGCGCCCACGAGGTCATCGACTACCGTACGCAAGACTTCAGCGCGCTACGGGACATAGACCTTGTGCTGGATCCGCTGGGTGGCGAGACCCTGGAAAAGTCTTGGGGGGTGCTGCGTGCGGGTGGCCGCATCGCCAGCCTAGTGGAGTTCGGCATCCAGGACCGCGACGGGAAGATCGGACGCTCGGTGTTTTTCGTCAGCGCGGCACCGACCCTCGCACTGGCCGTGGTGCACTTCCAGGCCGGTCAACTGCAGATCATCACTGACTCCGTCTACCCGCTGGCCGAAGCCCGCGCGGCGCTTGAAAAGCAGGCCACCGGCCACGCACGGGGCAAAGTGCTGATTCGCACCCCCGGCTGAACAAGGAGGTCAACCATGACAACCAAGAATCCGGAAGTGGTTTTGGTCACCGGCGCTGGCTCCGGCATCGGACGTGCCATTGCCCTGGCACTGGCGCGCGCTGGACACAAGGTGGTCGCCAGCATGCGGGAACCTGAAGGCCGCAACGCCGGGCGCAGCCTGGCTCTGCGCCAGTTGGCCGAGACGGAAGGGCTACCCCTGCAGGTACTCGAACTCGACGTGCTGTCGGAGACAGCGTGTCGCGCCGCAGTGGACGCCATCGAGGCCGAACACGGTCGGCTCGACGTGGTGGTCAACAACGCCGGCATGCTGATGACCGGCGTTACCGAAGCTTTCTCGGTGGAGCAGGTGGCTCGCATCATCGACACCAACGCTCTGTCCTGGCTGCGGGTCAACCGCGCGGTATTGCCGGTGATGCGGCGCCAGGGCCGCGGTGTACTGATGTATGTCGGCAGCACCACCTCGCGCCTGCACGAGCCCTTTATCGGCCCTTACGTGGCCAGCAAGGCTGCCGGTGATGCGTTGGCCGAAGCCATGGCCATGGAGGTCCGGCCCATGGGTATCGAGAGCGTCATGCTGGTTCCGGGCGCGTTCACGCAGGGCACGGAGCATTTCGCAGATGCTCATGGTCCAGCCTATCCGGCCATCGTCCGGCAATACGGCCCCTTGGCTGAACGTCTGCAAACGCTCGGCGGCAAGCTAGACGCTATCGACGCAAAACTCGGCGGTGCACTGGATGTATCGGCCGTCGGCAGGGCGGCTGTGCATGCACTGGCCCATCCGCGCGGCAGCCGACCGTATCGCATCACTGTGGATGGGCAGCAAAAGGGCACGGAGGCCATCGACCGCATTTACCACGAGAAGCAAAGCGCATTTCTGCAGCAACTCGGCCTGGGAGATATGGTCCTGCCATGCGCATAGGCACCACTCCTAAGCCAACCAAATTTACAAGAAGTTCGCCATGAGCACACCCTCCACCCGCGCCGCCATCGTGACCGGTGCGTCACGCGGCATCGGCCGTGACATCGCCTTGCGGCTGGCGCAAGACGGCCATGCCGTGGCTGTTGGCTATGCGCACGACCCGGCAAAGGCACAGGAAGTGGTAACCGCCATCGTAAACGGCGGTGGTCGCGCCCTCGCCATCCAGGCCGACGTGTCCGCGCAGGACGATGTCGAACGCCTGTTCTCAACCGCTCAATCGGCCTTCGGCCGGCTGGATGCGGTGGTCTGCAGTGCCGGCGTCATGGGTATGGCAACGGTGCGAATGGAAAACGTCGCGGATTTCGACTCCATGATGGCGGTCAACGCCCGCGGCACCTTCCTGGTGCTGGCGAAGGCAGCGGAAACGCTGGCCGAAGGCGGACGCATCGTGGCGCTCTCAAGCAGCGTCATTGCCAAGGCCTCGCCCGGCTATGGTCCATACATCGCGTCGAAGGCTGCCGTGGAAGGCTTGGTCCATGTGCTGGCCAACGAGCTGCGCGGGCGCGGCATTACCGTCAATGCCGTGGCACCTGGACCGGTCGCCACCGAGTTGTTTTTTAAGGGCAAGACCGAAGAACAGGTGGCGATGCTGTCCAAAATGGCGCCGCTGGAGCGGCTGGGTGAACCCACAGACATCGCAGGCGCCGTCTCGTTCCTTTTGGGCCCTGACGGCGGCTGGGTGCATGGGCAGGTGCTGCGGGTAAACGGCGGATTCGCCTAAAGCCGCGCCCGTTCGCCCACTTCACCAATGTCTGCTTTGGACCGATTGCGTATGTCCAATGACAGCGGATCAACGACAGCAATCAGCCTGAAGCAGCCCATCCAACTCTCCCATAGCTTGGTGATTTGACAAAAAAGCGCCTCAACTGAGGCGCTTGGAACCCAACGGTACAGGTGCACTGACCCCTTACAGGTTTTATTTACAGGTTACAGAGTTTATTTTTACGATCAAAACCCTTATTCGACTAATGTTTTGGACTTTTTAAACAATTTTTATGGACTTTTTTGGTGATTCCCTCAGAATGGACGCGTGCATTGGAAACCAGACCCCCTCCTCTACCCCAGCCATTTAAGAGCACGCGTCAAGAGGGGACGAGGCCTGCTCCAGGGCGCCGAGTACCTGCCTTGGCTTTACATACGCGACGTTCCTTCACGCGGCACTTCGTTGGGTGGGCATGGCATCGTTACGGGTCGCCCGCATCAAGGTCTTTCCGATCTGGAGGCCACCTATCTGTACCTTATGGAACGTCGTGAGAGTGTGGTGGACATTCGAGAGCAATGGCCTATCTTGGATTTGGATAGGACTCTAGAGCTCTGTACGGAACTTGAGGTTCGACACATATATAAGAGAGGGTTGCCGGAGCCCTTCACGATCGACTTTCTGATCACGGAACTGACGGCGGACGGAAAGAGCTACCGTGCAGCGAGCGTTAAGACTTCTGAAGATGCGGCCGATCCGTCAAAGAGATTGCGTTTAGAGGTGGAGCACAGATGGTGTCAAGAACGAGGCATACCTTGGACGTTGGTAGATACGTCGCGCTTCAATAAGACACTACTTGAAATCCTGCGCTTCATGCGTGGGTGGTTTCGCCATCGTTTCAATCCGGAAACACAACTTGATCCACGCTTCTTACTTGCTTTCGAGAGCTTCTACAAAAGCAACGAGTTGCTCAGTGAGTTAGTGGCAAGGCTCACCAAGACTCTTCGACTCCCCAATTCGCAGGTGCTGGACATGTTTCGGTACTGTGCTTGGTCAGGTCAAATAGATATCTCGCTTGGTCATCCGTTGGCGCTCAATCGACCACTGTTTTTGAATCAGAAGAAGCGATGACTGATTTTCGTGCGCTACCCAATCAGCCAACCCTTCATGTAGGCTTGGCACTGCATGACTCCGAACGACCAGGTCGGTATCTTCGCCTAACTCATATTTTTGAGGATGGGGTATATGCGATGTGGGTGGGCACACCCGAAGAAGCCAGGTATGCCAAACGACCGATTTTCTATTCTTGGAATCAACTTAGCGCGCTCACCTCACCTACATCGAAATGGGGTCGCATAGTACTTCCACAACAGCTCTCCGTGCCAGCCGAAAGCGGTAGTTCTCAGGCAGGAAAAATTCAATCAGCATGGGTCCAGATCGCGCCTGTAATACAAGCATTTGAAAATAGGACGAACCTATCGAGACATCACTTTACCGCCTTAATTCGAGAGAGAGCTTTAAGCATAGACGTTGCGGAAAAGACGCTGCACCGTCTCATCCTTCGTTACTACTACTTCGGCAGCACAAAAATAGCACTGGTTGCACTGCCTCGCGGCCCCAAGCGCACCACGAGGGGTCGTGAAGAGTCAGGTGAAAAAGACCATGCAAATGGCGAAATTCCGGATAAGGCCAATAATCGCCGCGGCCGGAAAACTATTCTGAGCGATGAACTAGGTCCTAATAATTTTGTTGTCACTCCGGATGATGTCGACGACATGCTCAGATGCTATAAGCAATTGCTCAGAAAGGGGCCAACAAATAAGACCACTGCGCACGAAACCTACTTAAGCACTTTTTTCCAGAAGAGCCACCCTGATACTTATCGCCAGTACATAAAAAAACAGATATCAGAGCCAGTAACCTATCGCCAGTTTTGCTACTACATAAATGGTGAGTTGCAGCTTACGGAAGACTTAGCACGAAATGAGCGCAGGCTTCGTCGTGACCCTGCCAACACCAACTCGCTAGTTTCGGCAGGTCCAGGTGAAATATATGAGATCGATTCTACCGGAGGGCGACTCTACCTAGTCTCCAGCGAAAAAAATCCTGTAGTGGTAGGCAAACCAACCATTTACTTCCTAATTGACCGGTGGAGTAGATTTGTCGTCTCAGCGTACATCTCTTTGCGCGCGCCTTCGTACGAGGAAGTTCGCAATACGCTCTTAATTGCATTTACCTCTCGCGAAAAACGCTTCTCGAGATTGGGCATAGAAGTTTCTGACAATCAATGGCCTATAGGCTGCATTCCAGCCGTTATCTGTCCTGATCGTGGATCCGACTTCATGAGTGGATCTATGTTGCAAAGCGTGGTCGATGATCTGCGCATCGACCTGACGCCACTCCCCCCTCTATGCCCAGACGGCAAAGCAATAGTAGAGAGGCTAATCCGCACTATCAAGCAGCGCATGGCGGCATCGGGGATGAAAGGTGTTTACGCAGACCGTCCCTTAGATCCTCAATCAAGAAGGGCCGCACGTAAGGCTGAAGCTGCTGCAGTGCACACACTTGCGGATGCGTACCGAGCGTTAATCGAAATTGTGAAGGACTACAACAACCGTCCCCATCAAGCCCTCAAGCGTCGAAAAATCCTTACACAACACGGCATCGAACCTACGCCGAAAAATGCGTATGTTTGGGGACTCGAAAACATAACGGGACTTCGGTCTGCACCGTACACGGAAGAAGACTATTACCGACTGTTACTCAGTTCAGATAAAGCGAGTATTTCAGGAGGTGTTCTTCGCTACAAGACTCGTGCATATCATCCCTCTAACGAGGCCGCAATCGACTACATCAGGCGATCGCCCAGAAACAGGCCTTCTCTGGACATCCGACTCGACAAGACGCAGCCAGCGGTAATCATGATAGCGAGCAGACACGGCGAATGGCCGTGTTTCGTGATGGGCGCTGGTGACGCAAGGGACAGCGAAGGAATTTCAATTGACGAGGAGGAGGCCTTCGCGGCTGTCAATGCACGCCTTTGGGCCCGCTCCGACCATGAAAGTCGACGCGTACGGGTTGCCGCAAAGGCGGCCAAGCCTGTCAACAACCGGCATAAGAGCGCCCCCGCCGAACGTTTACCTAATGTTGATATGCAACGAGCTAGGTATCAAGAAACCGCAAAACTCAAAAACAAGTTGCATGCCCAAACACACACAGAGTTCGAAGAGCACACGGCCAGTGCGTCCGTTGGGAAAAGCTGGAGTGAAGTGGAGCGAGAGGAGAAGGCTCGATTGGTAGAACTAGTGAAGCTAAACAGGAGCAAGCGATGAAGGATGTTGAGATATTCCCTGCGGTGTATCACGATACAGGAGTTTCTCGATTTGCAGGCAATCCGTTCATTGAGGCAATGCCGCCTCTGGAGCAAAGCAAAAGTGACTTTCTGACTAACCTCGCGCACTACCCAGCGAAGCCGTCGGCAACGCTTCGCAGGAGTAGCGAGGTCGTTCGACTGATGGAGCTGTCCACCATCAACGACATCGTCTACCCTTTCCCTGAATATCAAAAGGCTGGCTTCACCCTGGCCAAGATGGCCCGCGACACTTATGTAGCGCGCCACCCTTTGACTACGATGGACCGGCAGAGGAGGCACGCCATTGCCACCACCGGAACCAATGGTCTACCAATGCCCGCTGACTGGAAACCTTCGGCTAAAGGCTACTTCATGATGTCTGTTAGCGGGCAAGGCAAGACTACTTTCGCAGCTGCAGCTTTGCTGAGATACAAGCAGGTTATTTGCCACTCGAATTATCACGGAGCTGATCTGAAATGCCATCAGGTCGTATACGTTCTTCTCAGAGTGCCTCACGACGCAACACTCAAGTCGTTGTGCCTGCAATTCTTCAACGAGATCGACCGACTGCTAGGAACCGACTATTCGCGGAAGGCGGCAGCGCTACGCAATATTGCGCCCATGGTCGACTTGATGAACAAAGTCGCAACAGCTGTCTCCTTGGGCTTTATTGTCGTTGATGAAGTTCAGAATTTGCGCAGCGCGCGCGCCCAAAATGCGGAGCTTGTACTAAACCTATTCAGTGAAATCATTGAGCGGCTCGGCATTAGCTTGTTGGCGCTTGCAACACCAGCGGTCCAAGCTGTCGTAGAAGGAGCGGTACGAAACACCCGCAAACTCGCTTCCTTCGGGAGCTTGGTAATTGAGCCGATGGCAAGGAATAGCCCTCAGTGGGAAGAATTCTGCGATACGTATTGGGACTATACGTTTGTCAAGACAAAGACAAAGCTGACGAAAGAAATCCTTGATGCTTGGTACACGGCCTCAGCGGGAAATACGGCCTTCGCGGCGCTCGCGTTCACACTATCTCAGCACAATGAGATTGGCGGGCGCGAAATTATCGACGCTACTGCGTTTCAGCGAACCGCGGCGACTGACATGGCATTTCTTGGACCGGCAATTGCAGCCTTGCTCAGCAAGAACCCTGCAAAGCTTCGAATGTTTGACGATCTGCTGTTCAGTCCTAGGTACAAAGCTATGCGCGCCCTGCTTGGGGCAGAGGAGCCTGCTCGACCCAAAGGGGTAAAAAACGATGAGTTTGACGATGTACACGAAGAGAGCGTGCCCCCCAGTCCCGCTGCGACAAAGAACAAAAAAAGGGCCTCGCCTCGGCCGGTTGACCTCCCCTTAGAGGATCCGCTGGCCCGCTGAGACTACTTGCTGATTGACTGGAGTTAGCAAACGTGCACCGCGCTCGCCTCGCTTCAACAACTATCTGCTACACGCCTGAGCTGCTCCATGACGAACTGCTGTATTCATGGCTGTGCAGGTTAGCAATCTTGAATGCGTGGGGAACGGGCCGAGACGCAGTGAGGAAAATTTTTGGTGGCAGGACGGTTACACCCAGCCTTACCCTTCCCACTCACTTCGATGCCATGAACGAGCGATACGCGGGGGCGCTGCCACACGACTCTTTCGCCGCTCTTATGGAAGCCAGTACGCTGCTACCGTATCACAGGCCGTTCTTGGATCACGAGCGCTATGCACAACTAATGGAGGACTCGCGCTCAAGTAACTCCCTTGACTTGAAACTGCGGCTTGGTCTCGTTGCAAACCGGTTCGGAATCAACACGCCACACCGCTTTTGCCCCGCATGTGTAGCCGAAGATATTGAGATGAACGGCTGCCACTACTGGCATCGGCAGCACCATCTACCCGGAGTGAACTGCTGCGTCCGCCATTCTCTGCAGTTGCAACAACAAAGTGTCCCAAAGGAAGGCCTATTTGGCCAACCCCTAATGTATCCAGGCCTTCCTAGCGGCGAGGAATGCATAACCCCTGAATGTGGTTTTCAATTCCGATTTGCGCAACTATCAGCGGATCTCCTGCTGGCAGCACTACCGCCGATAAACAATGCCGATCGCTCCAACGTATATCGAAACCGCCTGTCGGCAAAAGGCTTTCAGTCGAGCCGTCGAAGCCTCGACTACCAATTAGTTGCAACTGAGGTGAGGCACTACTTTGCCGACTTCGCTAACTTTCAGCATCAATCACGACTGCTGCAGACCGCCAGAAGTCCTTTGCGCTGGATTGAAGATCTGGTTGAGCGTCCTGACCGCTCATTGCATCCGATATGCCACCTGCTGATGATTGATTTTTTATTTGGCTCCATAGCAGAGTTCAGCTTGGCAGTTGACGCAGAGCGGTCTTCACGCGAAGCGACACGAGGAAGTGCGCACGCGATTCCTCGTGGTGAGACAAAGAAATCCCTACAAGTACCAGGCCTTGAAATAGAACATCTCCTACGCAACCCGTCATTGTCCTGCCGTCAGATAGCTCAACAAACGGGCAAGAGTGTCGGCACCATCGTCAAGTATCGTAGACAGCGAAAAATCGAAGTGAAAGAGCGTCGTAAATTCGTCGGCGCCCAAACTCGAACTTCGATAGGGCACGACTTGTTGTCAGGTTTGGAATTGCAGTCTATTGCCCTTCGTAATGGGGTTTCCGTGCAAACTATATATCGGGAATTAGCGTACGAGAAGGGCACCAAACTGCACCGCCAACGTTCACTTTTCATGGCACAACGAACGTCTCGGCGTGACCGGTGGATGGGAGTGTTAAAAACGCCTGGCGTTGAGGGAATCTCCAAAGCAAGGTCTCTGGGCTTTTCTGACTATGCTTGGCTCTATCGACATGATCGCAGTTGGCTACTTACTTCCAATGCGCAATATCGCAAATCGGTGAGCACGCGTGGTACGGTGAATTGGCCGGCCCGAGATCAGGAGCTCTGCTCGAAAGTTCTCACTAGGATGATCTTGCTATTAAGGGCTGAACCACCCATGCGAATCTCAGTAGCTCGGCTTTGCTCAGGGCTGGGGCAATCCTCTCAATGGCGCCGCGACAAACTACCCCACTTTAAGGCGCTCTTATCACGTTTTTCGGAGACACCTGAGTCGTTCAGAATTCGGAGGGTTAACTTCGCAATCGATTTTTTAGTGCAACGAGAGTCCGACATTAAATTATGGAAAATTCAGCGTGCTGCAGGCCTTCGTATATGGCCTGCGGACCTTATCGCGTACGCTCAACGACGAATCAACGAGCACACCTAAAGGTCTTGGGCACCAACTAACTCTCTAAGCCCCTTCATGGTATTCCTGCCATACGTTCCCACCCCTTACCCAGACGAAGTTCTGTGCTCGGTTCTCACAAGATTTGTAGTTCACAATGGTGAGAGTGTTTTTCGAAAAATATCAAATTCTGTAGCCCACCTCAGTCCCAATCTTTCAATTTATCAGGCAAGCCCGCCTCATCCTGCAGTCGTAGCATTCATCACCGATCAAATGGGGCTACCAGGAAATGAAGTCACCGATAGGTTAACTACAAGTCAATTCTTTCGAGTATTCAACACGGCTCACAAGAGACCGCTGAACCTAGAGACAGCGGGGTATGGAACACGAAGTGGGAGACTTCGGTCCCTTGGATTCATTCCTTGCAATCACCAACCCGCTGTGCGTTTCTGTCCATCCTGTCTTGATGAGGACTTCAAAAAATACGGTGAGCCCTATCTTCATCGAATTCATCAGATGCAGCCCGCATTGACATGCACAGTTCATGAAGAATGGTTAAGAATTTCATGCCCCAAGTGCAAAATGCTTGTTGTGCCAATTAACAGAATGGTACTTCGACCTATGCCCATCGTCTGCGAATGCGGCGCGGATCTACGGTCATTGCCGGTCAGAAAATCGCCAGTAAGCAGTGCCTTCAAGCGATTGAGTAAATTTTGTGCGGATTCAATTTTTTCTAAAAATTCACTGTGGTCGCACGCTCAAGTCAAGTCCGCCGCCAGCGAAGCTCTTGGACTATCGCCGCATGACTTCTCCACAGGATATATCAAATCTCTTATCAAAGTTTACGGTAAGCCAATCAGCATTTCTCCTCACAAATTCGTTATCGCGCCGCCGAGCAGCGACTGCCATCTCAGACTCAATCTGGATTTGGGGAGGTTTAAAGCTGAGGACTTTGCATCCCTCTTCACTGCCGCTGGACTAACCTTCGACGAATCCGCACTATTAATTTCAAAAAATAGAACTGTCGGCATTCACATCAAGCAAAGGAGTCCGAAGTACGTCTACGGTTTGAAGCACGCCGAAGAAGTCCTCCTGAACTTTTCAAAAGCATACCCAGGCGAGGTGGCTACGAAATTCCAGAGATCTCACCCTCGACTCTACTGGCTCCTGAGGATCCATCATCCAGATTCGATTAAAAGATGGTGTCCAAAGTTGAAAACACTGCCGCCGATTGAGAGCGATAGAAAGAAGTTAGGTCGACTATTAAAAAAAAATGGAGATTTTAAAAAAATATTCGCCAGTGCATCGCGCCCCCTCTTTAGAGCAATTATAAGGGACCAGAACTGGCTGATAAGCACCGCAAAATTAAGCCCATCAGATTTTACAGCCCCCCCACTCAAACCGATCACCAAACTTACATCAGCAAAAATCCCTGCCTCCAAAAATTTGAGCACTCCCACCAACAGAAAAAAAGAACATAAAAATCCAAAAATAGATGACATTGAAAGAGACCTCGTATTCGCATTAATGAAGGCGATTCGCATAGAACGGCGCCCTCATAAGATCACCAGATCAAGACTTTCTCAACTATCATCAAGAGGAGTTTCTTCAATTACCAGAGCAACCCCACCCGGCAGTAGGCTGCACACGATGATAAGCAAAATCAACGCCGACAAAGATCGTAGATTGGCACTGTGGGCAGCACAAGCGTTAGCTCTTGCAGAGACAAATATGACGCCTACAACAGTTCTGCTAGCGGCAGGGCTCAACACGACTTCCCGTAACAGGGAACACGCGCGCTCTGCAATCGATTTGCTTTCAAGCGGATTAAGTCGTCAAGCAATTCGTGAATCTTTTAACACAGACCCAGAGCAGATAGCCCGATTACACCGCCTCAACCGAGTCGACTTAAAACCTCTGAATTAATACAAGCGACATCTTCTAGTCAAATATCGCGAATAATCATCTGACTAAAATCCTTCAACTGCTCTGCGGAGGCGGCTTGCCGCCGATGCTGATATTCCGCCCCCGACGAACCCGACCTCCTCAGCGCCTAGAACTTCGAGGGGGCCACGACGGCATTTACAGCACCATCAAACACATAAATTATGACGACAGGGCGTAATTCACTCGTCGGCTGAACCTAAAAAGTGAGACATCAATTAAGTGATGCAGCAAAAGTGACTAAATTGACGATTACCCACAGGACCAACCGTTTTAAAAGCAATTGTCTTAGTGGCCATACAGGAGGCATGTGACGGCAGAGGTATATTGCTGCGGAAGCTAGATGCACTTGACCACAAAGTACACTGCAAGGTGACCATGCGTTCCGTGTCTACTTGACCAGACCAGGGTATGGTGCCGGTTAAAGTTGCTGGGTATAAAAATGGTTCCTGTGCTCCGGCCAACATCAGATCTACCACGAGATGTGGCGTAAGCCTACTGGCGTTCGCTACGAGCATGCGGGAGATACTGGCGGACAATACGCCACGCAACTCGTGCCCACCCAATCACATGATTTCTAAGCCCCCAGAGTCCATGGAGCCTAAAACTAAGCTCAAGGCGCTCCTCCATAGGATTCATACCCAGGTTGACACAACGTTCTCTGGACTGGGGGTCATTGTGTGGGATGGCGTGTCTACGATACCAATCCTCCCTATGCGAAGTGAACAGCCAAGGGGCATCCATGACAAAACCACATTTGAAGTCTTGATGAATATCTCGCGGGAGGGGAGCCCTTTTCACGATGGATTTCACGTCGTTGACACAGCTCTTGCGCTCATCCAGGTGTCAGTCTATTTTTCACCCGCGATTTCCGCGCAAGTGGAGACTCCTGCGAACGGACTGAGGTTCGGTGGGCGCTACCTTGCAGCTGCCTTCGGGTCTTGCCTTGAGGGCGTGATTTGCACGGGAGTTGTGTCGAAGCAATATGGCCCGATAGTTTTTGAGCACGGAAAGGTGGCGTGATGTTTAGCCTTCTTCCGATGACAAAAGTGATTTCGATGCTAGCTGGACTGTATGCGCTGCTGGCTTTTCTTGTGGCGCTTGGAATGGAACGGCTAGGTATTGAGGTCAGCTTCCTTCGCGTGTTTAGCGGTGCGGTAGTGATCGATCTCGGACTACTGTTCTTCGTCTACGTTGGTTGGCGCTGGATATGGGAAAAAGTGCCCCGTCTCAATCAATGGCTCTATCCCGATCTCAACGGAACCTGGGCTGCATCCATTGACTGGGTAAAGGATGGAAAAACTGGTCTTGCACTGGGTACCGTGTCGATCAAACAGAATTTTTTCACGCTTTCTATTGAGATGGATGCCCCACGATCTGAGTCGCGCACCATAGCGCTTTCAGTCAAGAAAGATCCGGAATCCGCGCGGCCCTTGCTCCACTACATCTACGAGGTGAGGGAAAAGTATCAATCGCCCGGGCAGAACATGGTTTACCAGGGAGCCGCGTCTTTGGTCGTCGATGTCGCCACCTATGATCGCCTCAGCGGCAACTATTTCACCAGTCGTGAATCCGGCGGTCATTTCGAGTTCCGACGCACGCTGTAAAAACGATCACCAATATGGAGCCGTTTGGAGGGGGGCAATCTTTGATTGGTCGGCGATTTGAATTGAGGCCTACATGTCGGAGACGCATGTCAATTCTGCCCCCATACCGACTCCGCACCAGTTAGAAACTCGGCCGACGATCAAGAAGACCATCGGTTTAGAAACCCCCTGCGCGATGTCCTGCCAGTGCTTGAGGTCGACGCCTGATGGCAAGGGGGCGTCTTCAGGGTGCGTGTGCCATTCGCCGACGTAGTCTATTGTCTCGCCGCTTTCTTTCCAACGACGCCGCGACACCCGCTGGTGATGTGTGGCATGACGGAAGAATCCGAAACGCCGCTGAACATCTGCCGCCGTCGGGAAGGTAGCTTCTGTCACGTGGGTGTGGGGGCCGCGGCGGTAGCCCATCAGAATGCCGCCAGCCTCGGGTGCGGACGCCGTCAGCTGCCTGAGGCCCAATAGCCGCTCCAATAATTGCGGCTCAATGAGCAGCATCGCGCCATTACGGCCGAATGGCAGTGGCTTGAGCATCACGAGGCCCGCAAGCGGGGCAGGCAGCCAATCGAGAGACGTCCTGATTTTTGACGCCGTAGACGTTCGCATTGGCCATCGCGCTGGTTCGGAATCGCGGGCTTGCCCGTCCGTATTGAAGCCAGTCGACTACAACTTCCAAGCACAGCGCCGCCGCAGCCATCGGTGCGCTGACCGCGTACGGCGTGAAGCCATTGCAGCCCAGTTGTTTGCGCGTGGGCAGCTCTTTCAGGACCGGGAAGCGCTCCTGCCGATAGTGATTGTGCTCAGCCTGCAACAGGCATCGGAAGCATCCGAGGCGGCGCCCCTCTGCCCAGAAAGTCTGGACGCATTCCCCGTTCCCCCGGATCCGTACGTGGAGCACCGGTACTTCAGTGCCTTTGTCCAGGCGCATGGCGTTGATCATCTCGCTCACAATCTCCTCGCCAGTTGCATCAATCACCAGATCCGCATCGAAGAGGTCTGGGAGTCCCTTGACACTGCGGACGCGGGCCCGGATTTTTGCGAATGGGAACTGTCGCTTGAGCTCTTCGGCCAATGCTTCGGCTTTGCTCTTGAAGAGCGCAGGGTAGCCCAGCACATGCCGGCCAAGGTTCTCCGGCTTCATGTCATCGTAGTCCACAAGGTCCAGACATCCTGCACCCGTGCCGGCGCCCAGCCGCACGAGACCCGGTGCAACATGCGAGCCGATGGCACCGCAGCCGACTACGGTGATCTTCTTTCCTTTCAGGTCGGGGAACGTCAGATTGCGGCTGTGGACGAAGTCCGGGCCGAACTCGGTGATCGCCAGCCTACTGATCTTGCTCGTTCCCCCTCTCGTGTGGAGAAATTGGCGATAGAGCCTAGGCTTCCTGGCAGCGCCAAGCCGATGTAGCGGATCCAGATCAAAACCGAACCCTAGCCACCCCAGCGGTGTGTGGATGGCGAACGTTGCGATGGAGTACTTGAGATACTGTGTCTCGCGTTCGAGCACGCGTTGAAGTTGCTGGTACAGCCGGTGATCCCATGCCTGGAGCCACGCGAATAGCTCTTTGATGGTCGCCGGGATTGCTTTCGGTACCGCAGGCCGCGTCTGAGTTGCGAACAGCCAGCACGGACACTTCGTCTCTTTGGGAGGCTGGGCCCCTAACGCCAAGGCAAGCGCTTCGACTTCCTCCTTGTTGTCGGCGACAACGGCGTGCGAAGCACCTGCAATGTCCAAGAACCAGTAGTTCGACGACTGGGTCGTTCGGTCAACGTTCCCGATCAGCACCGAATAGACGGCGGAGGATTCGCCGTGCGACCAGTGCTGCAGGAATTCGTCCTGGATGTCGTCGTGCCTGAAATCAGGGTCATGCCGGATGCGATCCAGCACGAGTTGCGCCTGGTCCAGGCACTGCGCAATCGATTCTGCCGGATCGAACCGGTCCAACACCACTGCGCCAGAGGCAAAGTAGCACAGACCTCCCGATGCATACACGTGCGGCGATAGGGGCGGCAGGACATCGAGGTGATCGAGGATCCTGATCGAGGGGTAGGTCAGAAAGTCCCAGTCGGTGACGCTGAGCCTGACCTTGATCGGCCCGCCCTTACACGGAAGTGCTCCATCGAATGACCGCGTGCCTCGCCGATAGCCGCTGGGCGTGAAGCCGCGCGACCTCAGCAGCCGGAGCGCCTCGCCAAGGAGCGATGCCGCAGCCTCCGGCATTGCTCAGCCTGCGCTTGTCGAATTCACTACTGGGCGAGATACCCGATCTGCGCCGACCAGCCGGACGACGTCGTCGCCGCTGTCCGGCTCAACCAGGTCCGTCCGGTAGGGCACGCGGCTGCCCAACTGTGCTCGGAGGATATCGATCGCGTCACCGGCCAAGTGCGATGCTTTCATTCTGGCTGCCTGGATCTGGGAAGCCAGTGTTGCAGCAAGGGTCGATGCGTGTTGGCGGCCATTGGCATCCAGGCGCTTGTTGAAATCTTCCTTGCCTTCTGCGATAGCGGGCTCGTGCACGTTGCCCTTCAGCGCGATCGACAACGCCCGTGCGGATCTCTCAAGCGCCACGTCGTCGCGCCCACGCTTGGGTTCGAAGGCTTGCGCCACGGCGATCATGATGCACACTGAAGTGGGGCCGTCGCCGGCCTTCCAGTGCAGGTCACGCCAGGCCTTCAGGTAACGGCACACGCGCTGCAGTTGCTCGGTGTGCTCCTCGACACGGTCAAGGAACCACCGAGATACCTCTTCGGGGTCCGACGGTTTCCATTCGCCCGAGCGCGTCGCCATCATGATGTCGACCATGTCCTCCCACTGCTGCAGGGTGAAATCCTCTTCTGCAAATTCTGCGGCGAGCGCTTCACGTGCGTCCGATTTCGCGGCCGCATCGAACACGCGTTTCTCGACGATTTGCGCAAACTGTGCTTCCGGCGCCGCGTACAACGGGATATCGATATGCGCCCAGGCATTTATCTGCACCCGAATGCATGTGTCCTTGCCGCTGTACAGCTTCCAGCCCTTTTCTTTGCAAAGATCCTTCAAGAGGCCTTCGACCAGTTTGAAGTAGAGCTGGGCCATGGCGTGCGGAGGCCCACTTTCCTCCCACACAGACACTGGCAGGTAGACACCGAAGTCCCAGTCCATTTCCTGGGGCGGATGCCAGGCTGGCTGCACGCAGGTTTGGTACGACCACGAGCCTTGTGTCCGGAAACGCGGGGTGACGGCCTTGTCCATGCCCAGCGCCTTGATCGTCGCTTCTCGGATTCGTGGCCTCAAGTGATCGCGGATCTCGTTCTTGGCTTCAACCAGCACCCGGCGCTGGTCCTTGGTAGGTTCGATACTGTTGATGAACACTTCTTCGGCAGTAGCGAAGAGCAGGCGGTTGAGTTTGAGCATGTTTCTTGGGCCTCAGGTGCGTGCGTTCTCGCCGTGGAAGAAGATCGGTTTGGAGGGCGAATGCTCCAAAAAGGTTTGGAATTCCGGCTTGCTGATGCAAACTTTGGAGCGTTGGGTAGCTGCGCTCAGCAGAACTTCGCGGGCGTTTTTGTCTGCAATGTCCAATGCAACAGCACGGGCACGTTCGTCGTGAAGTTCGTCGTCTACATGGCAGTAGTGTTTTCCCAGGCGGTGCGTCAGCATGAAATCGCTCAAGACCTCCTGCGCCGAAATGGAGAGGCCGAAGAGACGCCGGGACATCTTGATCGGCCACCCGCCGCCCCAGTCTCGGACCCCACCTTGCCGGTCTTGTCTGGGGTCCACAGTGAAGCGCGACGACATCGTGCCGACCGCCATCAGGCGGACGTTGTCGATGTCCTGGCCGAAGAACTTGTGGGCCTCATGCAAACCAAGGAGCCCGGGGGCATTGGCGTATAAGCCGCCATCGACATACTGGCTGTTGTTGAAGCAGTGTCTTGGGAAGTACGCCGGGGCTGCGCTGGTGGCCATCGCGACGTCTACGATGGTGAAATGGCGATCCCGCTTGAAATCGACATGATGCGGCGTCTTGAAAACTACCGGTTCACCGGTAGAGTAATTCAGACTCGGGATGATGACAGGGTGTTTGCATGCACCCAAGAGCCGGTCGCCAAATAGCTTGGAGTCAGACAGTAGCTTCTTCAGCGGCTCCGGTGAATAAGGCGACCGCCAGAATCCGAAGAGTGACCAGCGCTTGTCGAAAATCTCCTCCCCGTGGTCGACAAACAGGTCTACGATATCTTGCGCCGGAATCTCAAGGGCAAGTGCCAACGCCAGGATCCCACCGATTGAAGTACCTGTGATCAGATCGAAACGCGATGCAAGCGGCGCTTCGATCTCTTTCTCGACATCCGCTATGACTTTTGCGGTGTACAGCCCTCGGAAGCCTCCACCAGAGAGGGCGAGAATCTGAAAGGGCTTGCGCACATTGTGGGGCATTGGGGATAACTGGTTGTTTCTAGCACTCCGCGATGGCGAGTGCTATGAAACACTATATATGGGTATCAACCAGTGTCAATACACTACCAGTAGCGCAGTATAAACATACAGCCTGCTTTTAAATACAGCTTAATTGCGCCTTGGCTGATCGCTTTCTGCCGCGCTGCGCCACTGGCGTCTACCCTCCCCAAGGTACACATCCAGCGCGCGGTATTTCATCGGCCCTCCTTCACTTCCGAATTCTGGTCACCCACGATTCCAATGGATGGCGCTCCCAGCTGCCGTTCCAGCGGACTCAGCAAGGTGCGCTCCCCCCCTTTGGATTCGAACGATGCAGCAGCCGTCTTGGGCATCAGAACCAGCTCAAGGCCCAGCTCGGACGCCAGCGCCATGGCATTGCTGATGCGCGGGGAGACTTTGCCATCGAGGATCTGCCGCACGGCCAGTGGCGTGAGCCCCGTGTTGGTTGCCAGCGCCGCCAGGGTCACCCCCTGCTCTTGCTTGGCGGCTGACAGTGCAGCAGCGAACTGACCAACGGTTTTCATAAGTAAACTAAAGAAAAAACAACGAATCTTTAGATAAGTATAGCCATCTATCGCTCGCGATGAATACTAGACTATAGAATGAGCCCTAAAAATTCAGTTAACTATAGATTCTGTAAAGCGATGCATTACGACGCCGTCCTCATCCCCATGGACAAGCCCCGTATCCAGCTCCTGGAGCCTTGTATTGCAACGCCCGAGCCTTGAATGGAATCCAGCCCAGGCTGTACTTGCTGGACTGAGGTTGCCCCTGAAAACTGGAGTTTTTACCTCAGCCCGATGCAGTACGAGCAGCGCTGGTACGAGGCACAGCGTAAAAAGGCCGCGTGAACCGTGGGTTATTGACCAGGCCTTTGTGCATTTGAAATTATCTGTACCGCCCTCAACTCAGATTCATGCAAGCAACCGACATGAGATCGCTGAGCCGCGAAGCGCGGCACGAGCGCCGCGTGCAGGTCATCCGACTGCGTAAAGCCGGTAATACCTACGACGAGATTGCAGCGCTCACGGGTCTGAGCCGCACGGGCGTCTTCAACATCTGCAGGCGCCATGCGGCACACGGCGCCAAGGCTCTGCACGACACCATTGGCGGACGCAAGTTCGGAGAAAACCGCTTGCTCGATGCCGACCAGGAGGCCCTGGTGCGAAAGCTCATTGCCGACAAGACGCCAGATCAGCTCAAGATGCCCTATGCGCTGTGGACCCGCGCGGCAGTGGCCCAACTCATTGAGCAGCGCTTTGGCATCCGGCTGCAAGTGCGCACCATGGGCAAGTACCTGGCCCGCTGGGGCTTCACACCACAAAAGCCTATGAAGAAGGCTTACGAGCAGTCGCCAGCGGCGGTCAAGAAATGGCTCGATGAGGACTACCCGGTCATCGCCGCACGCGCCAAGGCTGAAGGAGCCGAGATTCACTGGGGCGACGAGAGCGGGCTGCGCAGCGACGACGTGCGCGGCAGGAGCTTCGCGCCCAAGGGCCAGACACCGGTGGTGCGGGTCAACAACAAGCGCCATGGCCTGTCGGTGATCTCCACCGTGACCAACAAGGGCCAGATGCGCTGGAGCAGCTTTGACGGGGCGCTCAACACCACGATTCTGATCGACTTCCTGCGCCGACTGATCAAGGGCCAGAGCAGGAAGCTGTTCCTGATCCTGGACAACCTGCGGGTGCACCACGCCAAGCCGGTCAAGGCCAGGCTGGCAGAGCACGCTGACGCCATCGAGGTGTTCTACCTACCGAGCTACAGCCCGGAGTTGAACCCCGATGAGATGGCCAATGCAGACATCAAACAGGCGGTGACCAAGCTGGCCCCGGCGCGCACGAAGATGCAGTTGGTGAAGGCCACGGCCAAACACTTGCGCAGCGTGCAACGTCAGCCCGAGCGCATTCGAAAGTACTTCGACCACGCCCCGGTTCGCTACGCTGCTTGAGTCAAGTTCACAGGGGGCGGATCAATAAGAGCTACACGAAACAGGGGCAAGGTCAGTTCTGTCATGTGCGCCAGCCAGATCTCGCGAACAAGCGTCCAGGGAAGTAGTTGGATTCACCTGGTGACTGGTGCAGCCAGCTAGCAGTTGCTGATGGCCTTGATTTGGATCGCCGCAATCAGCCTGAAACTGAATAAGCAATTCTGGGTTAATTTTCACCGGCTATGGTTTGCGTGTAAATCAACAACTAGCCTGCCTGCTGGGTGCCAGCACCCCTTTTTCATCAAGCTTTGCACGCGCTGCCGATATCTCAATGAATCTGGCGCTTTCTCCTCACGTCCCCTGTGCCGACGGGAATTGCACCACCAGCAGGCGGCGACGATGTTGGGCGCTACATCGCGGCCTTGCTGTTGGCGCGCAGTGAGATGCTCTGCAGTGCACCGAAGGAACTTACGCCACCGTGTGGGCGCGCTTGATTGCGAAAGTTCAGGAAGCGTGGGCTCAATCATTTTTAGCCCGCAGTAAAAGCAGCAGCCCTGTTGGGCGATCGCGGACTGGATACGGAGTTTGGCCAGCTTGTTCATTTGGCAGCAGGGGTAGTGTTGAAGCTACTCCCGTTGCCGATATCCGGACAGGTCGGGCGCCGGGGCATCGCACCACTCGGCTATGCGCCAGGTAACCCGGACGCGGCCGGGTTCGCGTTAGCCCGGACAACCAATAATTTATATCGCTGCGTCCAGTCGGCGCAAGTACCGGCTGTTGCACGCATGCGTCATGCTGACTCAACAGGTAACTCGACTTGCTGCGCCGGATCCTTCGCCCTGTGCACAAACAGCTCCACCGGTGGCACCTTGATCAGCGACTCTGCCCGTTCGATGGTGCCGTGCAGCCAAGTGTCCCAGTCCCCCTTTTCCAGCGGAACCACCGTACGTTTGTCCTGCATGTCCGGCGCGCGCTTGGGGTCAGGCCTGTGCATCAGGTTGAGCACCGGCACTTCATCGCAGTTCTGCGAGATCATGGTTTCTCAACAGCAGTAACTGTTACCGGCACTTATCACCAGCGCGCTGCGACCACCAATTCGCAAACGCAAGAAGGTCGGCGTGATGCGAATCCGTGTGTACCAACAGGTCGCCCGCGTTGGGCGACCCGGTAATCCCACGCAAAATCAATGCGCGATGGATCGCGGCATCGACGCCCACGAAGTACGGCAAGTAGTCGTCGACGAAGGCGATCGGCTTTAGGGAGTTGAGCGTGTCGGCCTTAGGGCTCGCGGCCGTTGCCACGTTGTCGGTGGCGTGGACCAGGTGAATCGGGAATCCGTGCAGTCTCAGGTTGTGCTCGCGAGCTGCCCTGAATTCCGCAGGCAAGGCCGTGACGCATACCAGTTCGTAGCCCGCCGCGGCGAGCTTGTGGCACGCCTCAATCGCTCCTGGAACCGGCGGGATCGATGACCAGAACTCGTTGTCGAAGGCCCGCCGAAGCAGATCAAGCCTATCCCCTTCAACTCGCTCCACTTCCCATCTGTCGATGGGCCAGTAGGCGAGCGGATCGCGCTCGCCAGGGTACGTGCCGAACGCCTTCTGCCAAGCGCTGGCATAGGCCAAGCCGTAGTCCAGGAGGACTCCGTCAGCGTCAAGCGCGATGATTCCTTTGGTCATCAGGAAGTTTCGCACAGCAGAGCACGCCTGCACGCGCGGGTTGGGGGGCTCCCTTGTTGTCGGGACTGCTAAGCGGCAACAGTTACGTGTGCCTTCGAGAGGATGTGTTTGCCTCGCGGTGCCCCAGAACTGACGATGCAATGAGACCAACGGCGCCACCAACGATGGCCATGTCGGCGATGTTGAATGCCGGCCAGTGCCAGCCGTGCAGGTGGAAGTCCAGATAGTCAATCACGGACCCGCGCACAGCCCGGTCGAAGGCATTGCCCAGGGCGCCGCCCAGGATGAGGCTATAAGCCAAGCCCTCGAGGCTGCGCACCGGCTTGGCGAGCAGCCAAGCGAGCCAGGCCGACGCGCCCAGGGCGATGGCCAGGAAGAACCAGCGTTGCCATCCGCCGGTGCCGGCCAGGAAGCTGAAGGCCGCGCCGGGGTTCAGTACGTGGACCAGGCTGAAGAACGGTGCGACCTCGCGCGACCAGCCGAGCAGGGTGGTCAGATGAATCCAGGTCTTGGCAGTCTGGTCTGCGGCAAAGACTACAAGCGCAAGGCAATACCAGCGAGCTGGTCGGTTGACATACTTCATCGTTCTTGTTGGTTAGACCAGATCGCAGGGCCGTGGTTGGATTCAGCGCGTTGCCGCACCGTGCTCGGCCGTGAGTGCTATTGACGCGGACAGAATTTCAGCGAGTTCCGGTCTCACAGCATTGGCGCGAAGGCACTGACCGTGGCCCGGCCAGGGTTGCCAAGCGGCAGCCTGCCCGAGAGGTGGCCAAGCGGCACCAGCAGGATCCTAAACAGCTGGCCCGCGGCTTCCCGCACGTCACGCTCACGCGCGGCCAGGGCCAGCATGTACCAATGACTCCGCAGATGAAGCCAGAAGCGCTCTTGGCCAAGCACGTGCGCGGCCTCCAGGACCTTCCACCGGTCAGGTCCTCGGGATCTCGCCCGCTCCACGAGGTGAGCAAATGCTGCCCCGCGCTGCCGATCGTCTATGGCTGTCAGGTTCGTCATTTGAGACTCAGGATGCGCCGGGCACCGTTCAAGACGATCAGACCCACCACGGTGCCGATGACCAGATCAGGGTAGTTGGATCCGGTCATGGCCACCAGGAAGCCAGCCAGGATCACGCCCGCATTGGCGATCACGTCGTTGGCCGAGAAGATGTAGCTTGCCTTCATGTGCGCACCGGCATCCCGCTTCTTGGATATCAAGACCAGGCAGATGACGTTGGCGATCAGGGCCACCAGGCCCATCCCCATCATCAGGCCCGAGACAGGTTCGCTCCCGGCGATGAAGCGTCGAACGACCTCGCTGAGTGCCATGAGCGCAAGCGCCAGTTGCAACCAGCCCGCCGTGTGAGCCGCACGCGTCTTAAGGGCAGCTGCTCGGCCGACGGCAAACAGGGACAGCCCATACACCGCAGCGTCGGCGAACATGTCGAGCGAGTCGGCGATGAGCCCGGTCGATTGAGCGATGAAGCCCATCACGATCTCGATCACGAACATGGCCGCATTGATCGAGAGCAGTATCCATAGCAGCCTGGCCTCGGCCGCATTGTCAGGCGGGTCGATTTCATCGTCGTCACCCATGACCGCGTCCGATTCCAGCAGCTTGGCGCCCAGACCCAACGGCTCCAGGCGTTGCAGGACCTGCGCCACCGGAGCGCCATGCACTGCGGTCAGCTTGCGGTTGGCCAAGTCGAAGGACAGGGATTTCACCCCGGGAACGTCTTGCAGGGCCAACTTGATCATGTTCTCTTCCGATGGGCAATCCATCTTCGGGACATGGAAGGTGCTCTTGAAGCTGCCGGCGGCGCTATCGTCTACCGCGGCCGAATGCACCAGCTTCGCGCCCAAGCCCAGCGGTTCGAGACGCTGCAACACCTCGGCGACCGGCGCGCGATGCACGGCCACCAGCTTTCGGCCCGGCAGGTCGAAGGTGAGCGACTGCACGCCTTCGACGCTTTGCAAGGCCATCTTGATCATGTTCTCCTCGGACGGGCAATCCATCTTCGGAACGGCAAAGGTACTTTCGAATTTTGTGGTGGCGCTCATGGGTATTCCTCGGACTGCATAATTGGAAACCCTCTAGCAACTACAAAGTCAAGCCCGCTGCAAGGGCGGCTCATCCATGAAGATCGGCGACCTGGCCAAGGCCACCAATACGCTTCCCGAAACGGTCCGCTTCTACGAGCGCGAGGGACTGCTGCCGTCCCCCGCCCGGACCGAGGGGAACTACCGCAGCTACACGGCTGAGCACGCCCAGCGGCTCGCCTTCATTCGGCACTGCCGCAGCCTGGACATGACGCTGGCTGAGATCCGCACGCTGCTGCACTTCAAAGACGCTCCTTCCGAGAATTGCGGCGTCGTGGATGAGCTGATTGCAAGTCACATCGAGCAGGTCGTGGTCCGCATCCGGGAGCTGAAGGCGTTGGAAGCCGAATTGCGCTCACTGCACCGCAGCTGCTCGGTTGGCCGTGCCGCGGTCAACTGCGGCATCCTGGGTGGACTTGAGCGCGCGGCCAAGCAGAATTCAAAGAATGTGCGCTCGTTACCACTCGGTTCTTGACGCAGCGCGGCTGCGCGAATTCTTTCGAGCCATCCGCGACAGCGGCTTGGATGTTCTCGATCGAGATGTCTTTCCAGGACGCTTTGCGCCCATCGTGAGGCGCCCGCCCGAGCTCGAATCGGGCGACGAGGCGGTTCCTGAGCGCGAGGCCGTTGTCGCGCGGTTCGGCCTGATCCCTTTCTGGGCCACCGATATGCGCAAGGTGAAGCTGACGTACAACGCCCGCTCCGAAACAGTTGCCACCGCGAGGCCGTTCCAGGCCGCTTGGAAGAAGGCCCAGCACTGCATTGTCCCGGCTGAGGCCATCTACGAGCCAGACTGGCGCTCGAACGTGCACGTGCCCACACGTATCAGCGCGGCCGACGGCAGCCCCTTGGCGATCGCCGGGCTATGGAACACTTGGCATTCGCCTGCAGGAGAGCGCGTTCATACCTTCACGCTCATGACGGTCAACGCCGACTCCCATCCCGTCATGTGCAACTATCACCGCCCAGGCGAAGAGAAGCGTATGGTCGTCCTGCTGGACGAATCCCAGTACGACGCCTGGCTGGACGCGCCCGCCGAAGGCTCGATGGACTTCATGCAGGCTTGTCCGCCTGAGCGCCTGGCAGCCACCGGCGAGCCGGTCGAGCGAGCGCCGGCTAAGGCCGTTCCTCAAACAGCTTCCCTATTCGACTAGCGTGTCGGTGCCCCGGGCACGAAGCTCACGACCTTCGCGTGGCCGGTCGCATGCAGAATCCTGACCTCCTGCCGCAGCGCTTCGTTCACCGAGGCCATGGCCTGAAGCTGCTTGCGCAGGTCCAAGTTCTCGGCGCGCAAATCACGGGCAGTCTCCTGTTCGCGTTTGAGCGCCGCCTTGAGGCTGTCCTCGCTTGCGCCGGGCTCTCGGCCGCTCAGGCGGCGAACCTCCTTCGCGACATCCGGGTAGCGGTTGTGAATCAACGCTGGAGTGACGCCGACCTCGACCGCTAGGGCTGTGATCGTCGGAACGGCCTCGGCACGCTGCAGGCGTGCCAGAGCCTCCCACAGATCGGCGGTCGTTGTGTCTCGATTGCGCCCGCGAACCTCTTCGGGCGCCTGGCGTCGGTCCCATCTGGCTTTCATAGCGGTTCGATCCCCGGCCCCAGCTGCTTCAAGACGTCTTCGACCCGGTGGAGGTCTCGTTGCACGCGCTGGACCGCTGCCGGTCCCAACTCGCGGGCCTCCACTTGGAGCTCCAGTTGGTGGGCGTGTATTGCCTGCCACGCGATCCGCTGGGAACTGTCGATCACAGAGTCATTGCAGGCGCCGCACCGCCACGGCTCATACAGACCGGCCCCGCCACAGCCATCATCCTGGGCCAAGCAGTACGAATGGCCGGTGCTGCGGATATTGATCCAATCGGCCGTCTCCTCGATGAGAGTTTCGCGGCTAGGGAAGTCGTGGGCCCGCATGCTCACGATTCGCTGGCCGGCGCGCCCCGCCAGGGGCGTATCCGCGTGGAGCCAGCCTTCGATCAGCTCGACTTTTCGGGCACTGATCTCCGTGAACAGGTCTTCAAACAGCGCGTCATCTTGCATAGGGTTCGCCGCATACAGCTGCGTCATCTCGATGCTCGAGTGTTTGAACTGCTCCTTGAGGAAGAGGACATTTCCCAGGCGATGCCGCACGAAGGTCCAGGCGTACGCCCGGCGCAGTTGGTGAGGCGAGAGGCGCCAATCAACGCCGGCGTAGGCGGCAAAGCCTTTCATCCGGCCGGCCCAATGCAGGCCGGACACGGTCCGGATCTGCGGTGTCGGGCCTGAATTGCTCAGGAACGTTTGCCCAGTCGATGCGCTTGCTGCTGGGGGTCAGGTTCGACTGCTCGAAGTAGGGCCACAGCTCCCACACGTCGTCGCGGTAACGGCTCAGGACTTGGGTGGCGCCGGCCGGGCCCGGCGCAGAGCTGACGACCAGGTCAGCTGGCGCGCCGTCAGGGGCGGTTGCCGGGGCCATCGATGGTTGTGCGTGGCTAGGCAAGTGCGCCTCCCGAGATGCGGTACCGACTCCAGAATTTCAGAGGCTTGCTGCGGGCGGCCTCTCTGGACTGGGTCACCAGTTCCTCATCGAATTTGTCCATGGTGAACAGGTCAATTTGAGTGCGTATGAGCGTGAAGTATTCAGCCCATTCGCGGGACCTCGTGTTCCTGCTCTCGGCTTCCAGGAACCAGTAGAAGCTGAAGAGGCGGTGCAGGTCTTCACTGGTGCCGACCACGGTGTAGCTGCGACAGCTGAAGCAGCTCAAGAAATACGAGCAGCGCTGGTACGAGGCACAGCGTAAAAAGGCCGCGTGAATCGTGGGTTAAGAACTACACGAAACAGGGGCAAGGTCACTCGGGCCTGGACCGGTGCCTGCGCCGCCATGGGGCGGGCAACCTCAACGCCCTCAAGCCCCAGGAGCCACAGCCTGTGCACAAGGCGTTCAAGAGCTACGAGCCTGGCTATGTGCACATGGACGTGAAGTACCTGCCCCAGATGCAGGACGAATCGCAACGGCGCTACCTGTTTGTGGCCATCGACCGGGCCACGCGATGGGTGTTCGTACAACTCAAGGCCAACAAGACAGCCGCCAGTGCACGGGCCTTTCTGAGGGCATTGCACAAGGCCTGTCCGATCAGGATCACCAAGCTGCTGACCGACAACGGCAAGGAGTTCACGGACCGCCTGTTTGCCAGCAGGGAGCGCGAGCCCAGCGGCAACCATGAGTTCGACCAGTTGTGCCAAGAACTGAGTATCGAACACCGGTTGACCAAGCCCAGAACACCGAGAACCAATGGCATGGTCGAACGATTCAATGGCCGCATTGCCGATGTGCTCAAGACCCACCGGTTCAACAGCCGCGAGGACATGGAGCAGACCTTGCTGCGCTATGTGGTTTTGTACAACCACCAGCTGCCGCAGTCAGCACTCAAGAGCAAGACGCCGATGCAAGCCATGAAGGATTGGTATCAGGAGCACCCGCACCTGTTCCACAAGCGACCCTATGATCGTCCGGGATGCGACACATAGCAGTTTATGTTGGTTGCATCACAGCCCATTCATCCGATTCAAGATGGGTTGGCCGGACGCATACAGTTGATGGAGATGCGGTCTCCGAACTGAATGGTAAATCGGGTCAGGGCAGCTTTCCAATCCCGGATGGGCATGGTGAACCGCCCCGGGGCGGTTCACACCCACCGGGCTACTCATAACGGCGCACTGTGCATAACGACTCAAAACGGTCGCTCAAACGAATAAAAATTCAGGGGACTTCTCGGTCAGATTTCCGCAGATTGCCGCCGAAACACCGTTGCACCTGCCAATGGGCTTCGGTTCGAGGCTCGACGGCGTCTAGATCAACCGGGTCGATTCACCATAGAGCGTAGGGCGGCACTTCAATGTCAATATCTTGTTGAGTGCCACGCGACCCCGTTTTCGTCCATCGTGACTTCTATGGTGGCCTGTGCGATGAGAAAGTTTATGCAAGCAACTGCCTCACCTGTTGCCAGGCTCAGTTGCTGCGCATCCTGTTCTCCGATGGAGCGATGAAAGAGTGCAGCGAACGTATCGATGATCCGTTGAGGCCCGGTAGTCAATGTCTGACGTAACCGATTCAGTGCACTATTTTGGCCTGACCTGAGCGAGTCAAGGCGTTCATGCAGTCCATAAAAGGGCTCGTTGTGAGAGGGGAGTACCAACACATCGTTGGGAACATCCCTCATTAGTTTGTCGAGCCCTTCGTACCACTCCTTCAGCGGATTGGCCTGTGGCTCGCTGGCGAACACCGAAACATTCGACGAAATCTTCGGTAGCACCTGGTCGCCGGAGATCAGCAGTTTCAAGTCGGGGCAGTACAGAGAGGCATGTTCTGGTGAGTGGCCGCCGGTGGTGATGATCCGCCAGCCATATTTACCCAACTGGACGTGGTCGCCGTCCTGCAACCGTCGGTAGCTGTCAGGCAGAGCGTGGATATGTTTACCAAAGCTGCCGAAGCGACTGCGGTAGCTTTCAATGGCTGCCTCCGACCAGCCGGCGCATCTATTGAAGAGCACGCCGTCGGGCGGGGCTTCGCGGTTCGTGTCGGCATGCATCACGCGGCAGGTCAGGTACTCCAGCCGGCTCATGTGCAGCGGCACACCAAAGCGACGCGTGAACCAACCAGCCAAGCCGATGTGGTCTGGGTGCATGTGTGTGGCGAAAACGCCTTGGAGTGGCCGTGCCAGCGGCCCGTGCGCCATGAGGGCCAGCCAGTCGGCCACGGTGTCGGGGTTATTCAGGCCGGTATCTACCAGCACCCAGCCATCATGGGTATCTATGGCCCATACATTGATGTGGTCGAGTCGGAATGGCATCGACAGTCGGATCCAGCGTACGCCCGGGGCGATCTCGACCCAGTGTCGTGACGATGGTGGCTTGAATGGATAAATAAGTGGATTGGCTGCGAGTTCAATCATTGCTATCGTTTCATGAGGTAAGCGACGGTATAGCCACTAGGTGCATCAGACCAATGGCTTTTTAGAATTTCACTGCTTGTTGTCAACCAGCAAGGGTGCGTCAATGGGCATATCTTCTTGGATTACCCACTCGACTGAGTCGAGCCTCAGGCGGGTCAATTGCCTGAACACTTCGATCAAATCGCTTTGCGTGGCGTAGTGAGAAGCCCCTGGCGTTAGCACCGCGCGCAAGGTTGCAGTTTCCCGATGCTGCTTTTTTTCAACGATGATCTGGGCACGTTCTATAGCCGGGATCCGGATGATCAGCTCTTCCACGTTGCGTGGATAGATGAAAATTTCGCGTACTTTGACACCTTGGCCCACTCGGCCTTGCAACAAACTGATTCGTTCGACGAGACCATCCGGGGAATGGGCCAGCGCTTGCGCCACATCGCCTGTGCCAAAGCGGACCAGAGGCCAACCGCTGTCCAGCGTGGTGACCACTATCTGGCCGGGTTCGCCCGGCGGAAGGGGTGCGCCGGTGTGCGGGTCGCAGATCTGGACGAGCCGGTCAGGCTGGACCGTGTAGCCCAGTTGTCCTAGTTCCTCGTAAGCAATCAGCCCGAAGTCGCCGGTGGCATAAGCCGAGAACGTGCGGATTGCGTATTTCTGCTCCAATGCGCGGCGCTTGCCCATCCAGTCACCCAGTTCGCCGCCCAGCATTGCGGAGCGGACCTTCCATTGAGAAGGCAGGTCGTAGCCCATGCGCTCAAGCGTTTCGACCAAGGTCACGAAGAAGGAGGTGGAGGAGCAAATGCAGGTGATGCCCAGTTCCATGATGAGCTGCGCTTGTTGCTCGGCGCCGCCGGGCCCGCAGGGAATGAGCGTCGCCCCGGTGGCAGCAATGCCCGCATCTAGCAATAGGCCGGCTGGAACAAGATGGTAGGACCAGGTGTTGAGTACACGGTCACCGGGGCCGATTCCCGCCTGCCTGAACACATGCGAGAAGCCCTTGCCAGTGTCTTCGTCGAAAGAATGGGGTTCATAGACGGGGCCTGGGGAGACATAAATGCGGCGGATAGATGTGTCGTCGGCAGCGAGAAACCCACCGAATGGCGGTGACTGGCGCTGCTTATCAAGCAGTGAATCCTTACTTGTGACGGCGAGCCGTGCAAGGTCGGCAGGGCCTTGGAGATCCTGCGGCGTCATCATTGCAAGCTGATAGACCGCGCGGATGGCCGGGGCGCGGTCGTAGGCGAATTGCTGCGAAGCACGCAGTAGTCTGAATCGATCGGTGGTGGGTAACGTATGCATGGCGTTGCCGTCCTAGTGGCCCGTGAAGCGCGGGGTGCGTTTTTCGTTGAATGCGGCCAGGCCTTCGTGGAGATCGGCGCTGTGGGAATGCACTTCAGAGGCCAGAAGCTCCAATCGCAGGGCGGTGTCTAGAGGCTGTTGCAAACCATCGTCGACCAGCGTTTTCATGCGGCGCAGGCCAAGGGGGCTCTTCGTGGCAATTTTGTCGGCCACGGCTTGTGCAACGCTTTCGAGCTGGTCGTCGTCCACCACTTGGTTGACGAGGCCCGCTTCCACAAGATCTGCCGCGTCCACGAAGTCACCCGTGAAGAGAAGGTACTTGGCGCGTGTGGGGCCAATGACCCGCGGCAGGCGCACCGACCCCCCCCCTCCGGGGATCAGGCCGTAGTTGGCATGTGCGTCGCCAATTTTGGCGCTCCTTGCCGCCAGCACTAGATCACAGCACAGCACCAGTTCGAGCCCGCCCGCCAGAGTTATGCCGTTCAGGGCGGCGATCACGGGTTTTGGAAAGCGGTCAATCCGGTTCATGGTGGACAGTACGCTGTCCAGAAAGCCACTGGTGCCACTTTCGCCCGCTTGCGTCTTGACGTACTTGAGGTCGGCGCCCGCGCAGAAGGCCCGTCCAGTGCCCGTCAATACGACGGATATCACGTCTCCGCGGCTCTGTGCTTCGTTGAGTGCGTGGTCTATTCCCCGAAGCACCGCCGGGGTCAGCGAGTTCATTGCATCAGGTCGGTTCAGGCGAATCCACATGGTGCCTTTTCGTACGTCTGTAATCACAACCGGTGTCGACATCAGGGGTTCCTTGCTGGCTTGCGTGTTCATGGATCGATTCTGCTTTTGCCTCTGTTTTGAGGGACATGGGGTTTTCCATTACCCATAGGTTAAAAATTCTACCCTAAAGTAAAACAATTAAACAAATGGAGTTCTTCATGCGAAGTAAGAGCAGCCCGCTCATGTTCCCGCTATCGGGTATCAAGATCGTCGAGTTCGAGGGGATCGGCCCAGGGCCCTTAGCTGGGTTCATGTTGATGCAGATGGGCGCTGACGTTACTGTGGTCGGGCGGCCAGGTGCGAGCGCATTGCCTGATGAGCTCACTCCGAAGGACGGGGCGCTCTTGTCGCGCGGCAAACGACGCGTCACATTGAATCTCAAGAACGACGAGGACAAGGCGCGGGCGCTGGACATGGTCGCGCAAAGCGACGGGTTGATTGAGGGCAACCGCCCGGGTGTGATGGAGCGCCTGGGTTTGGGTCCCGATGTATGTGGTGAATACAACCCGCGGCTTGTGTATGGGCGCATGACGGGCTGGGGGCAGGATGGGCCGCTGGCTCAGGCCGCCGGGCACGACATGAACTATGTCGCTCTCACTGGGCTCATGTCGATCACCGAGCAACCGGGACACCCTCCCATGCTTCCACCCACAGTGGTTGGGGATGCTGCCGGCGCCCTCGGGTTTGCATTTGGCATGGTGTCGGCGTTGCTAGGCGCGCGGGATAAGGGCCAGGGCTGCGTGGTTGACGGCGCCATCATTGATGTGTTGGCAATGCTGTCGCCGCTCGTGCAACTGATTCGTCAAGGTGGCGGATTGGAAGGCAGCGAACCCAGTGTCTTCCATGACTCACCCTTCTACGACCGCTATCTGTGCAGCGATGGGCGATACATCACGGTCGGTGCAATCGAGCCACAGTTCTATGCATTGCTGTTGACGCAATTGCAGCTGACGGATGTCGACCCCGCACGGCAAATGGACAAGACTTTGTGGCCGTCTCTCAAGGCGCGGATTGCGCAGCGCTTTGCTTCCCAACCTAGTACGTACTGGAATGCACTGATGGAAGGCACTGACAGTTGCTTTGCGCCGGTGCTCACCATGGCCGAAGCCGCCGCTCATCCCCACAACGTGGCTCGTGGTTTGTACAGCGTGACTGAGCAGGGCGATATTGAGACTGCGCGGGGCATGCGATTCCTGCCGCTTTGCTGAGCCGCGAATGTGATACCAAGGGTAATCCCTGGCAAGCAGTTGAGAATTTTACTGTACAGTAAAAACATCTTACGCAAAGTAATTTATTTGACTTTCATGGATCAAGAAGATCCGCCACGGAGAAATGCGATGGAAGATATCTATGTGGTTGGTGTGGGGATGACGCCATTCGGACGGCATCTGGACAAAGACATCAAGGCGCTCACACGCGAGGCCACGGCGGCTGCTTTGGCGGACGCGGGATTGGAAAAAGAAGACTTGGAAGCGGCCTTTTTTGGGAACACTTCCCAGGGGCATATGGATGGCCAGCACATGATTCGTGGGCAAATTGCGCTGCGGGCCATGGGGATTGGGCGCATTCCGGTGGTGAACGTCGAAAACGCTTGTGCAAGCGGCTCGTCGGCGTTCGTTCTAGCCTGCAATCACCTCAAGTCGGGTGCTGGCGATGTCGCTTTGGCTGTTGGTGCAGAGAAGATGTTCTCATCCGACAAGCTCAAGATGTTCTCGGTGTTTGACAGTGCCTGGGATCTCTCGCGTGCAGAAGAGATTCGTGGGGAGTTGATGAAGATGGGGCGCGACGTGGCGGTGCCCGAGGGGAGTACCTCACCCAGGCCGTACAGCGTTTTCATGGACGTGTATGCGGCGTTTGCACGATCGCACATGCGCACTTTCGGGACGACGCAGCGCCAGTTAGCCGCCGTTTCATCCAAGAACCACGCGCACTCCATGCACAACCCGCTGTCGCAGTACCGGATGGCTTACAGCATCGAAGAGGTGCTCGCCGCGCCGCCGATCACCTACCCATTGACTCTGCCCATGTGCTCCCCGGTGTCTGATGGCGCAGCAGCAGCCATCATTTGCACACGCTCGGCGCTTATGCGCTTGAACATCGATGAAAAGCGTGCCATCAAGGTGTTGGCGGCAGTAGTGCAAAGCGGTTCCGACCGGAGCGAAGACGACTACACCAACCACTGCACAGCACTGGCTTCGCGCAGGGCATATGAACTGGCAGGTGTTGGCCCAGCAGATATCTCGGTGGCCGAGGTGCACGATGCCACGGCCATGGGTGAAATCATTCAGACAGAAAACCTCGGTTTCTGTGAGTTCGGCATGGGCGGTGTGATTGCCGAGCGGGGTGATACCCGGATTGGTGGCCGCATTCCCGTTAATCCGTCCGGCGGCCTGGAGTCTAAGGGGCACCCTGTTGGGGCCACCGGTATTGCCCAAGTCCATGAGTTGGTAACTCAGCTTCGCGGGGAAGCCGGACTGCGGCAGGTGACTGACGCAAGGATTGCGCTGGCAGAAAACGGTGGCGGTCTTGAGGGCATTGAAGAAGCTGTTGCCTGTATCACCATCTTGGCGCGCTGAGCGCTGCACTCAATAAGAGACAAGAGAAACAGTATGGATGTCAAAAATACCATTGCCTTCGTCACAGGAGCTGCTTCAGGCCTGGGGCTCGCCACTTGCAAGGCATTGCTTGCGGCCGGAGCGAGCGTCATGGCGGTTGATCTGGACGAAGAGCGCCTTGCGAGCGAGGTGCTGCCGATGGGCGAGCGCGTGCGAATCCAGAAGGTTGATGTTTCGGACGAGGCCAGTGTGAAGGCTGGCGTAGACGCGGCAGTGGCGGAATTTGGTGCGCTGCATGTGGCGGTAAATTGCGCGGGAATTCTGGGTCCCTGCAAGACGCTTTCAAAGGGCGAGTTATTCCCGATGGATCTTTGGAACCGGGTGATCGCCATCAACCTGACCGGGACATTCAACGTGGTGCGCTATGCGTCGTTGGCCATGTCGCAGAACGAGCCCAATGTCGACGGTGAACGGGGGGTCATCGTGAACACGTCATCTGGTGCTGCGTGGCAGGGTCAAGTGGGCCAGGCCGCATATAGCGCCAGCAAAGCGGCGGTCATTGGAATGACGCTTCCGGTGGCGCGGGATCTTGCGCAACACGGAATCCGAGTGGTGGCCGTGGCGCCTGGTCTGTTTGAGACCGCCATGTCTGCAGGCATGCCAACGAAGGTGTCGCAAAACATTATTGACAACGTCATCCTCTTTCCTCATCGCATGGGGCAGGCACAAGAGTTCGGTGGACTGGTTCGGCACGTTGTGGAAAACGCCTATTTGAATGCCACCACGATCAGCCTGGATGCGGGTGTCCGTTGTTAGTCGTGGTCCATTGATCGCTGCGAGCATTCCCGCAAATGGATGCGTAGACCCTGCAAAGGTCTTATGAAGGAAATTCGATGGACAAAGCCAAGAATTCAGAGTGGAGGTACCAATGAATGCAGCCATTCAAAGCCAGCGGGAAGGCGTGGTGCTGACAGCCCAGAATCTGCTGCTGCAGTTCGGTGGAGTTGTGGCGCTGAATGATGTTTCGATTGATGTGCGCAAGGACGAGCTGCTGGCAATCATCGGGCCGAACGGAGCGGGAAAGTCTTCTCTGATGAACTGCCTGAGCGGGTTCTACCGCCCCAAGAAAGGCGAGATATCCCTGGCCGGGCACAACGTGCGCGACATGGCGGTTCACGACGTGGCGGCACAGGGCCTAGCGCGCACCTTTCAAGGTACGCACATTTTTTCGGGCATGACCGTTATCGAGAACCTGATGGTGGGGCGCCACATGCACATGCGGGCCAATCTCGTGCAGTCATTTTTCCATTTCGGCCCGGCAAAACGGGAAGAAGTTTTGCATCGGGAGGTGGTGGAAGAAATCATTGAATTTCTTGAAATTGAATCCATCCGGCATGCGCCGGTGGGCAGCCTCGGTTATGGGCTTCGCAAGCGCGTGGACTTGGGGCGCGCACTGGCCCAAGACCCGAAGATTCTGTTGATGGATGAGCCTATGGCCGGTATGAATACTGAAGAGAAAGAAGACTTGGCACGTTTCATTCTGGATGTGCGCGAGGCAAAGCGCATTCCTATTGTTTTGGTGGAGCACGACATGGGTGTGGTGATGGACCTGGCTGACCGCATCGCTGTGCTGGACTTTGGACGCAAGATCGCCGATGGAACGCCCAAGGAGATCCAGGCTAATCCCGCAGTGCTTAAAGCCTATCTTGGGGAGGGCGTCCAATGAAACTCGAAATCGCGACCCTTCCCCAGTTGCTGCGCAAGCATGCGCATGCTAACCCCAACCGTCTTTCCCAGCGCCATAAGCAGCGCGGCATTTGGCGGGAGTACAGCTTTGCGGATGTGCAGCGCAACGTTCGAGAGATTGCGCTGGGCATGCACCAAGCAGGCGTCAAAGCGGGTGAGACCATTGCCATCATTGGTGAGAATGAGCCGCAGCATTACTGGGCCGAGTATGCCGCGCATGCACTGGGATGCAAAGTTGTATCCATGTACCCGGACCTCACTTCGGAGGAGGTGGCCTATCTTTTGGACGACAGCGAAGCAGTCATCTTGTTCGCGCAGGACCAAGAGCAGGTTGACAAGGGCCTGGATGTCCGGAACAAGACGTTGAAGATGCGCCACATTGTGTATTGGGATGAAACGGGTATGTGGTCGTATAACGACCCCATCCTGCAAACCTTCGATGGCATGCAGCGGCAAGGGCGTGAAATCCATCAACGTAACGGAAAGATGTACGACGCGCTAGTGGATGCGGGAGCCCCCGATGACATAGCGGTTCTTTCTTACACTTCCGGCACGACGGGGCAGCCCAAGGGCGTGATCCTCACGCATCGCTTTTTGATCGACAACGCCCAGCGCTTGATCGATTCCATGGATGTGAAGCCGGGTATGGAATACCTGAGTTACATCGCGCCATCCTGGGCCACTGAACAAATATATGGCATCACCATGGGATTGGGATTGCCCATGGTAGTGAACTTCCCCGAGGGCCCGGAGCAGGTGTTGTCCAACATTCGGGAATTGGCGGTGGAAGGTATGACATTTGCTCCGCGCCAGTGGGAAAGCATGGCGTCCTCTGTGCAGGCGCACATGCTCGACGCAGGACCCATTCGACGAGGTGTCTACGAGTGGGGCATGAAGATCGGTCACACCGTTAATGTGGGGCGCTTGGATGGAAAACCCGTTGGCCTGCTGGACCGGTTGCTGTTTCCTATCGCCAATGCACTGGTTCTGCGCCCGTTGCGAGATCTGCTCGGCCTGACCCGGCTGCGCTGTGCCAGCTGCGGTGGTGCCACCATGGCACCGGATGTGTTTCGCATGTTCCATGCCATGGGTATACCTCTGCGCAACATCTATGGCTCCACCGAAACCGGGTTGCTGACATGCCACCAGGGTGACCGATTTGATCTGGAGACCGTAGGGCACTGGATGAAGGCGCATCCAGAGGCGGGCCCACCATTGGAATGGCGCTTGAGTGCGGACGGAGAGCTGCAGATTCGTGGCGGAAGCCCGTTTCTGGGCTACTACCGCAGAGAGGGTTCCGTAGAGTCGAAGGTGAAAGATGGCTGGTTCTACACGGGCGATGCCGTAACGAAAACTGAGCTAGGCGAGCTCGTGTTCCTGGAGCGGTTGTCGGACCTCAAGCGTTTGCGCAGCGGAGAAACCTTCCCGCCGCAGTTCGTCGAGACCCGCCTTCGGTTCAGTCCCTTCATCAAGGACATCATGACGGTGGGAGACGAGACGAGGGACTTCGTGGCCGCTCTCATCAATATCGACATGGCTGTTCTGTCGCGGTGGGCAGAAGACAAGCGGATCGGATTTTCAACCTTTACCGATTTGTCACAGCGGCCAGAGGTCGCAGAGTTGATCAGTCAGGAAATTACCCGTGTGAATCAGTTTTTGCCGGCGCATGCGCGGGTCAAGCGATTCGCCAATTTTCCAAAAGAGCTTGATCCGGACGAGGGCGAACTAACACGTTCGAGAAAGCTGCGGCGCGAATTCCTGGAGGTGCGATACGCCACGCTGATCAACGGTTTATATGACGGCTTGCACGCCGTGCGTATCGATATTCCTGTGACCTACCAGGACGGTCGGCGCGGCAATTTCGAGGCTCTGGTGTCCATCCATGACACGGACGCCGCAGGGTCAGACCACCTGGGCGCAGCCCGAAGCAGAGGACGGAAATGATCGATTTTATTAACTACCTGATAAACGGTGCGCTGTCAGGGCTTCTGTATGCGTTGATCGCCATGGGTTTCGTCGTGATCTATCGCGCGTCAAAGGTGTTCAACTTTGCACAAGGTGAGTTGGTGGTCTTTGGCGGCTACATGGTGTGGTGGACGATTATTCAGATGGGTCTACCGCTGTGGGTCGGATTGCCCGTGGCATTCGTTAGTGCTGCAATTTTTGGTTTCATGATTGAGCGGATATTTTTTGCCCGTCTGGTTGGGGAATCCGTCTTCTCGATGGTCATGGTGACGATCGGTCTCTTGATTCTGATCCGAGGCGTTGTGTTGGTGCTTTTTGGTCCACAGGTGCGTGCTTTTCCGATCATCTTTCCTCTGGATCCGATCATCGTTGGCGATCTCATCGTCTCCCGTTCGATGCTCTACGGTGGAATTATGACCATCTTCATCGGCGTTGGCCTCTCCTGGTTTTTCAACCGGACAAGGGCTGGCTTGACCATGACGGCCGTGGCGGAAGACCACCAGGTGGCCATGTCCATGGGCATCTCGGTGCAGCGTTCCATTGCCTTTGCGTGGGTGCTGGGATCCGTGCTTTCCACACTGGGGGCGATAGTGCATTTGAGTGGCCGCTCCATCAACATGATGAGCTCCGACATCGGCCTGGCTGCCTTGCCGGTGGCCTTGCTGGCTGGGTTGGAGTCCCTCGCAGGTTTGCTGATCGCCGGTGTTTTGGTGGGTGTGATTCAGGGTTTGGCTTCGGCCTATCTCGATCCCCTGGTGGGGGGAGCGCTGGGCTCCGTCTTTCCTTTCATCATCATGCTGGTGGTGTTGTTAATTCGTCCCACCGGCATGTTCGGGTGGAAAACCATTGAGAGGGTATGAGCATGGATCCCGCAGGTGTATTCGCGACTTCTTTCGCCAAAGACCAAGCACTAATTCGCACGCGCAGCCAGGCGGTGGCATTGGGCCTGTTTGTTATAGCGTTGTTTGCGCTGCCCCTGATCAGCGAGGTCCGCTGGGTGGCGATCATGACCTCTATGCTGATTACTGCAGTGGTGGTCATGGGGCTGCAGATCAATACTGGTCTAGCGGGTCAGATCAATTTGGGTCAAGCTGCGTTCATGGGGGTTGGTGCGTATGCAACAGCGCTCCTAGCGACGAAAGGCCACCTGCCTTTCTGGCTGGCTTTGCCCATCGGCGGGCTGTGCGCGGCGCTTTTTGGGCTGGTGTTTGGATTAACCGCAATGCGCATAAAGGGTTTTTACCTTGCCTTGACCACGATTGCTGCGCAGATTTTGTTCCACTTCTTTGTGCTCAACCTGCCTGCCAAGTGGCTGGGGGGATCTAACGGCATCACTCTGGAACCAGCACAGCTCCTTGGTTTCGTTTTCAACACCGATACCCGCATTTACTACCTGTGTCTGGTAGTGGCCTTCATCATGATTGCGGGCGCCTACGGCGTCGCACGCAGCCGCCATGGTCGAATTTTTGCGGCAGTGCGCGATGACGACGTGGCCTCAGGAATGATGGGCATCAATGTCGTGCGCACCAAGGTACTTGCCTTCTTGCTGGGTGCGTTTTACGCGGGCATCGGTGGAGGGCTCTGGGCTTACTACGTCAGGTTCGTGGCGATTGACCAGTTCACCCTGATCCACTCGATATGGTTCATCGCGATGATCATTGTGGGTGGCATGGGGTCGGTGACGGGCGCGCTGATCGGCGTGTTTGTTATCCGTACTGCCCAGGAGACGATCACCATCGTGGGCCCTTCACTGGTCGAGAACTTTTCCTTCCTGAGCGGAGATGTTGTTTTCGCAGTGATGAATATTTTCCTGGGTGGAGTCATCGCGGCCTTTCTGATCTTTGAGCCACGCGGTCTGATGCACCGGTGGAACATCGTCAAGCGGTCTTATCGCATGTGGCCTTACCCATATTGACCGCAATCCTGTTTTCTGCAGCCACCTTAGGCGCTGGGAAGGGCTGCTCCAATGCAAAGCGCTACTACAAAAGGAGACTTTTTTTATGAAAACGAATCGAGCAAAGTTGTCGGCAATGGTCAAACTGGGGCAACGCGGCGCTTTACTGGCGTCAGCCTTGTGCCTTGGCGGCATGGCACAAGCTCAGACTACTTACAACGTGGCTGGCCTGGCTGACTTCACCGGACCTTTCGCAGACATCATGAAAGATATGACGGGATGCCGCCGTGCGGTGCTCGACTGGTGGAGCGAAGAGGTCGGTAAAGCGCAGGGCGTCGCATTGCGAATCAAGGATTTCGACACCCGCTATGACGTCGCCCAAGTGGCCAGCCTCTGGCCAGGCATCAAGTCCGAGCTCAACCCGGTGGCTGTTCTGGGTGTGGGCGGTGCAGATACCAATGCGCTGCAGCAGCGCTTGCCTAGTGACAAGGTGCCTCTTGTCCAGTCGACAGCAGGATATGGATTTGCTTGGAAGGGTGATAACTGGGTGTTCAATGCCCGTGCCACTTACCCGCACGAAGCGGCTGCGTTTTATGTGTGGATGCAGAAGAAGTCGGGTTCGTCTGCTCCTCTCAAGGTGGGGGTGATTTCATCGGAAGTATCGCCGGCCTACGTGGACATCCACAAAGGTGTCGAGAAGTTCGCTAAGGACAATCCGAAGATCATTGAAGTCGTTGAAACGATTTATACCGAAGCACAGCCGACCGACCTTACCCAGCAGGTCAGCCGCCTGGTCCGCAAGGGGGCCACGGTACTGCAGGTGTTCAACAATACAGCATCGGTAGTGGCGACACGGCGCGCCCTGCAAAGCCTTGGAAAAACCAATATTCCGATAGTGGTTAGCGCTCATAACGGGTTGCTTTCGTCGGGGAAAGCGCTGGGTGACCTGAGCCAAATGGATGGAAACTATGAGGTCTATGGCATGGCCATGGCCGCCGAAGGCGCAACACCGGCACGGGACTTCTTCGAGAAACTGCGCAGCCAATACAAGTTGCAAGCCGCCTATAACTCTGCCTGCATTATGGGCATGAGCCAAGCGATGTTGACGGTTCGTGCCGTTGAAAATGTTGTCAAGGTCAAAGGTGCTGGCGGTGTGACGGGCGAAGAGGTTCGCGCTGCACTGCTGTCCACCCCCATGCCTACCGAGCGCAGTTTTGGCTTGTTGCCCAATATCAAGTTCAACAATGATGCGCCGTTCCCGACCTCGGGCACAGCCGTCAACATCGGCACCGTCGAAAAGGGAAAGTACAAACTTCTCGAGCAGAACGTTCCGGTTCCTGTGTTGAACAAGTGGTAATTGCAAATCGGCCTGGGTCTCGGGCCACCGAGACCCAGGCCACATCATCTGGAGCTACCCGTGCTTGAACTGAACAACGTTGAAGTCCTCTACAGCGACGTCATTCTTGCTGTCAAAGGCATTACCGCCAAAGTCCCCGCTGGACAGTGCGTGACCTTGCTGGGCGCCAATGGCGCTGGCAAGAGCACCACGCTCAAGGCCATCTCCAACCTGGTCAGGACAGAGGATGGTCGTGTGACGGCGGGGAGTATTCAATTTGATGGTGCGGACATCACCGGTGCCAACCCCGTCGATGTCGTTCGCAAGGGGTTGGTACATGTCATGGAAGGGCGCAAGGTTCTCCGCCACATGACAGTGGAGCAGAACCTGGTGGTGGGCGGTCATATGGGCAGCGCTGGCGATGCCAAGGAAATGCTTGATGAGGTGTATAGCCGCATCAAGCGTCTGAAAGCCTTGCGTACTCGCACAGCAGGTTACCTGTCGGGCGGCGAGCAGCAATTGCTGGTAATTGGACGGGCCCTGATGGCCAAGCCTAAGTTGGTGATGATCGACGAGCCTTCGCTCGGCTTGGCTCCGCTGATGGTCGATGAGGTCTATGGTTTGCTGAGTGACCTCAAGACCAGCGGTCTGACTCTGCTGATCGTGGAGCAAAACACCCGCGTCGCTCTGGATTTAGCCGACTACGGCTATGTGATGGAGAGCGGACGGATCGTGTTAGAGGGCCCCTCCAACAGCTTAAAGACCAACGAGGACGTTCGAGAGTTCTACCTCGGCCTGACGGTCGATGGGGAGCGCAAGAGTTTCCGCGACATGAAACATTACCGCCGCCGCAAGCGCTGGCTGGGTTGACCGCATTGGGTCAGTCGTTTTCCAAGTTTTCAAGGATGGGTTTATGAGCATCGTTTCCAATGCATTGCTGAGCGAACAAGAAGTCATTATTCGGGAGTCTGCCCGGCGTGTCGCGACTGAAGTGGTGGGTAGCACGGCCGCCGAACGTGATCGCACGGGGGCTTGGCCACACGACGAAATCAAGGCAGTTGCCGACGTAGGCTTCATGGGCATGCTCGCCCCGCCAGCATACGGCGGTTCCGGGCTTTCATTCGTGGAGTATTGCCTGGCTATTGAAGAATTCGCAGCGGCCGATGGTGGCTTCGCCACCATGATGCACGTCCACAACTCAGCTGCGCACGTGTTACGTAGTTTTGGAACCGAACAACAGATGGCCCGCCATCTGCCGGATCTGGCCAGTGGCAAGCGCATTGGTGCCTTTTTATTGTCAGAGCCCCATGCAGGCTCGGATACCGCAGCCATCCGGACCACGGCTAAGCGGGACGGCGACGTTTATGTGATCAATGGCAGCAAACAATGGATTTCCAATGGCAGTGAAGCGGGCTTTGCGCTCGTCGTGGCAGCAACTGCGGAACCAGGTGCCCGTCACCGCTTCAGCCTGTTCATCGCGGACCCCGAAGATCCAGGCTACCAATGCTTGCGTATCGAAAGGAAGCTGGGCCAGCACACGGCCCACACGGCTCAGATTCAGCTGGACAACATGCGTGTTCCAGTTCAGAACATGATCGGTGAGGAAGGGCGCGGGTATGGCAAAGCACTATCGCTGTTGTCCGATGGGCGCATCGCAATCGCCGCCCTGGCCATCGGCATTGCCCGTGCAGCGCTGGAGGCAGCCATCCGCTACGCCAAAGAGCGCGAGGCCTATGGCAAGCCACTCACCGAACTGCAGGCCATTAGCTTTGATTTGGCGGAAATGGCCATGCAGGTTGAGGTGGCGCACCAGTACATGCTGTATGCAGCTCGTCTTACGGATGCGGGCCTGCCAACCAGTAAGGAGGCCTCCGTTGCTAAACTCTATGCCAGCGAAATGGCTGAAAAGGTTTGCTCTGCGGCGCTGCAAGTGCATGGTGGCTACGGGTATGTCAACGACTTCCCGGTCGAGCGCTATTATCGCGATGTGCGCGTTACAAAGATCTACGAAGGCACTAGTCACATTCAAAAGTTGATCATTGCGCGCAGTATCTTGGCTGGCTGATGAGCACGGCCTTTCTCCGCAGGCCTATCGGCGAAAGCAGTTCGATACACTTTGCCTCAGTTAGCGATACGAATGCCCTCAAGGAAAACAACACCAATGAGTACGCCAATTGAGGCAAAGCCCAAGTCACTGACACGCAATGCTGCCAAAAGATCGGGCAAGGGCGCAAAATGGAACAATGCGGTCAGCGGCGCGGATGAGCAGTACCAGCTCAAAAAGCAAGCTGTCATTGCGGAAGCTTCGCGCGCATTTGGCCGCCATGGGTACAAGAATGTGTCCTTGGACGAGATTGCAAAAACGCTCAACGTCACCAAGCCTGCCCTCTACTACTACTTCAAGAACAAGCAGGAACTTGTCTACGAATGCCACGAGCTCGCCATGCATTTGGGAGATCGCGTCTTGCAAGACGCGATCGCTTCGGAAAATACTGGTTTCGGTCGGATCTCGGTCTTCATTAAGAACTACATCTCGTTGCTAACGGATGAAATGGGCGCACCGGCGATCCTCCAGGATTTCTCCGGTATGACTGTGGCGGATCAGAAAAAAATCACTTTGCGTCGGCGAAAGTTTGATCAAGAGCTGCGCAAAGTGCTCGAGGGGGGTGTTCAGGATGGTTCCATTGCCCCGTGCAACGTGAAATTGGCGGTGTTCTGGTTCATGGGCGCTGTTAGCTCGATTACCCAATGGATGCATATCGATGGCAGCCTTGGAAGCGACGAAGTGGCCGATATTTTTATCGGTTTTCTTGCGCATGGTATTCGTCCCAGTCAAGCGTGAATCTGGCGCAACAGGCTTGGGCTTCCGGTTGTGTTCTTCGCAGTGAGGCAATTCTGGCGGACATCGTCGTGCATGGCGGAAACCGGTGCTGGAATCAGGTCTTCAGGCTTGATCAGGATGGCAAGGTGGTCGAGTTCTTCGAGGCAGCCAATGCGAGTCTTTCTGCTTCGACGATGGGATGCTGAGAAGCTGGTCGGCCCACACGGGAATCCAAGGCGGCTTTCAAGGCGTGTGCGATGGCCCAATGAATTAGTGGGCAGTGACGCATTCAATGAATGGAGAGCACCACAATTGCGCTCAGGAATAGGCCCCGGATTGCGCGCGCAGGAGGTGGCTACGCACCAAATCCAGCCCGCCGGGTCCGCTGAGAACATCCAGTGGACGACGATGACCAAATGTCGGTGCCAATTCCAACAGCCATTGGTCAAGCCAAGCCCGCGCGTCAAAACCTACTGGTGTTCCTGATTCATCAACCATACGCTGAACAAGTGCGGAGAGGGTAGCGATATCGTCTTCGAGGGCCATGGCCCATTCTGATCTGCACGCCAGATGAATGCAATGCACACGTCCGGGCAAGGTATCTTGAATTGAAGGGAGTTCCCCGCCCTACCACCGCCTGCATGACGAACATGGAGGCGATGAACTGCAGTGGGCGATTCAGCGAATTGCTCGCTTGCTTTGGGCGGACATATGAAAACTGCCTTGGTCTTCGGCTGGGGTGCAAGAGTGTGGGGGGTATTTTGGACGTGCGAGCACCGCGCGTGCTGCTGCAACTATCGCGGCTGAGTGTTGGCGCCGATTCAAAATTGAGCCACCGGGGGTGCGGATAAAAACTTGGACTGGTTTTATGCCGCAAGTCCAAGACTCACCCGGTATTCGATCGGGCTGAGGGC
>NZ_JBWKYJ010000028.1:0-53388 GCF_059423685.1 Acidovorax sp. GW460-11-11-14-LB4
GGGCGCACCGGCCGCTGTTTCAGGGCTGTCAAGCTCAGGGCAGAACCTTGAGGTCTTTGACGAACGACGTGGTGTAGGTCTCGGTCAGCTTCACCTTGGCAGGGTCGATGAGCTTGGCGTCCACCAAGAAGTCGTAGCTGGCCTTGGCGCGTGCGTCGGTCATGATGCCGATGCCCATGGTGGTGGCATCGCCGCCCGTGGCCATGCCCATTTCCTTGAGCTTGGCCACGCTGTAGGCGAGCTGTTCGTCGGTCATGTTGGGGTTGTCCTTCTTGATGAGCGCGTTGGCCGGGGCGGGGTCGGCCAGGTAGCTCTTCCAGCCTTCCATCGATGCCTTCACGAACGAGGCCACGGCGGCGCTGCGGTCCTTCACCGTCTTTTCCATGCACGAGATGGTGGTGGCGTAGGCTGGGTAGCCTTGGTCGCTGAACATCAGCGTGTTTGCCTTAACGCCCGCCTTGGCAATCGCAAACGGCTCGGACGTCAGGTAGCCCTGCTGGGCGGCGTTCTTGTCGGCCACGAAGGGCTGGATGTTGAAGGTGTAGGGGCGCGTCTGTGAGTCGGTGAAGCCGTACTTGGCCTTGAGCCAGGGCCAGTAGCCGCGCTGGGCCGACGAGGCGATCAGGATGGTCTTGCCCTTGAGGTCTTCGAATTTCTTCACGTCCTCGTGCGCGATGAGCACCTGCGGGTCCTTCTGGAACACGGCCGCCACATTGACCACGGGCACGCCGCCCTCACGCATCTGGATCATTTGCAGGTCGCTCGATCCCATCACGCATTCGGCCTGGCCGGCGGCCATCATCTGCACGATGTTGACCTGCGGGCCGCCCATCTTGATGGTCACATCCAGCCCGTACTTTTTGTACAGGCCCGTAGCCACCGCCTGGTAGAAGCCGCCATGCTCGGCCTGCGCATACCAGTTGGTCATGTAGGTGAACTTTTCCTGCGCGTGGGCTTGCATGGTGCCGACGGCACCAACAGCGAGCAGCGCGGCTGCACCAAGTTTGGAAAGGCGGGAGGCGGTCTTCATCATGTTGGTACTCCGGTAGGGTGGTGGAGGTGGAACGAAGGGACAACGAAGGGAAAGGCGAAAAGGTTTTGCGATAGCGTTCGCAGGTTTCAGGCCAGTGCGCTGGAGTGCTCCACGTGGCCGGTGTGATTGGCGCGGCCCCAGGTGGGCTCAGTGCGCGGTGCCCACTGCAGCCGATGCAGCTCGGTAATGGCGGCGGCCCAGCTCACGGCCAGCGAGTCGAGGATGGCGTGGCCCTGTTCGGCCGTGGCGGGCAGCGGGTCGCCAATGATTCCGCTGGGGCCGAAGTCGCGCGCACTCCAGGCGCAGGCCGGGCGGCCGTCGGGTGAGAGCAGGGGCGAGTCAAAAACGGGCGGATAGTTGACTACCGCACGCTCCATGTGCACGGTGTCGGGAGCCAACGCCAGCATCAACGCCGTCTCGGCGTGGCCTGCGTGCATCGCCAGTTTCTTTTCGGTGTCGGACAGGTACTTGCCCGCCACATGTGGTACCCGCCAGGTGAAGCTGGGCACCACAATGAAGTCGCCATGGCGCAGGCGCAACTCGCGTGCGCACATCTCCATCACCTGCGGCTGGCCGCCGTGGCCGTTGACAAACAGCAGCTTGCGAAAGCCCGCGCGGTACACCGACTCGCCCACCTCGTTCATGGTGGCCAGCAGGGTCTCGCCGCTGAGCGTGACGGTGCCGGGAAAGTGCAGGTGCTCTTCGGACTTGCCGTAGGTGATGGGCGCCATCGCGAACGCAGGCACATCGGCCGGCAGGCGCGCCAGCGCATGGCCCACCACACCCGCGCTGATCACCGTGTCCACCGCACAGGGCAGGTGCGGGCCATGCTGCTCGGTGGCGCCCGTGGGCAGCACGATGACGGTGTTCTCCTTGTCCGGCAGGTCGGCGATCTCGGTCCAGCTCAGGTAGGGCAGGTAGCGGTGGGGCGGGTTGTAGCCGTGCAGCATGGGTGGTTCTTTCGTGAAGGAAGGCGTTGTCAGCGCAAAGGGAGGTAGGCCGTGGCCTCCACCTCGATGAGGATGTCGGGCGTGGGCAACATGCCGCTCACTTCCACTACGGTGGATGCGGGGGGCTCGCCGGGGAAGAACAGCTTGCGCACGCGGCTGTACTGCGGGAAGTGGTCCAGGTTCTTGAAGTACTGCACCAGCTTGAACACGTCGGACATCTGGCCGCCCGCCGCTTCAATGGTCTGGCGAATGCGGTCCAGCACATACCAGCTCTGCGCGAGGATGGGGCCCTCCTTGATGTCGCTGCTGAACTCGCCCGTTCGGCCAATCAGCGTGGCGGCCTCATGCGGGATGTCGTCATAGCCACGCACGATGCGGCTGGCGGCAGGGTCCACGGCAATGATCCCGCTCAGGTAGATGAAGTCGCCTGCGCGGCGCCATGCGGCGTAGCGGGCCAGGGGCTGGGCGATACCTGGCGCAGATGTGGGGCTCATGCGAGGCTCCTTGCGGATTGGGTGGTTGGCACATGCCAGGCAGCCGGTGCATAGCCGCTGGCGACGCGGCCCTGGCGCAGCACCACACGGCTTTGTGCGCGCGATGGAAAGCCCCAGTGGTCAGCCTGCGTGAAGACCAGCAGGTCAGCCACCGTGCCAGGCTGCAGCGGCAGCGCCGTGGTGCCAGTGCGGCCGGTGCACAGCCAGTCGGCGCGGCACAGCGATTCGCTCCATTGGTCGAAAGGTGCATCCAGCTGCGCAGCCAGCACACCCGTGGCCAGGGCTTCCAGCGGGTCGAAGCTGCCCACGGGGCAGAACGGGTCTTGCACGTTGTCGCTGGCGACCAGCACCGGGATGCCGCGTGCACGGGCCTCCTTCACCAGCGTCAGACCACGCTGGCGCGGCGTGCGGCCGGTGGTGGCGTCCTGCAGCAGCAGGTTGGTGATGGGCAGCGTGACCAGGGTGATGGGGCTTTGTGCCACGGCATCGAGCGTGGCGAGGGCCGTGGCCTCGTCCTGTGCGGCCAGCGCGCAGGTGTGGCCGCAGACCACATGGCCTTCAAAGCGCAGTTCTTTGAGCAGTGCGGCGGTGGTCGCCAAGCCCTGGGCGCCGGGGTGCAGTTCTTCGTCCACATGCAGGTCCACGTTCAGGCCATGGTGTTGTGCGGCTTCCAACAGGTGGCGCAGCGCCTGCGGGTCCCAGTTGGTAGAGTGCACAAAGCCGCCCAGCAAGGCGCCAGGGCCGCTCGCAGCCACGGTGGCCGCCAGCCGCAGGGCGGCGCTGCGGTCTGCGTACAGGTGCAGGGGGATCAGGCTTACGCGCTCCAGCGTGATGCGGTCGGCCCAGTCGTGGGCCAGTGCGCGCAACACGTTCCAGGCCAGTGGCTGCGCGTCGGGCTCCCACCAGTCGCAGTGGGTGCGCAGGTGCACGGTGCCTGCGTCGTAGGCCCATTGCAGCGCGCGGCTGGCGCGGGCGTGGGTGTCTGCTTCGGTCCAGCTTTGGCGATCCACCATCATGGCCTCGATGGCGCCCAGCAGGCCGGGTTTGACTTCTCCCATGCGCGGCAGGGTGAAGGCCTTGTCCAGGTGGGTGTGCGCATCGACCAGGCCGGGCAGCACCAGCCCGCCTGCCACGTCCCACACAGCGCCGTGTAGCGCAGGCTGGGTGCCGTGGGGCAGCACTTGCACGATGCGGCCCTGGGCCAGGCGTAGATCGGCCAGTGCGGGCTGGTGGCCCTGCTGCGGCCACGCGGAGGGCAGCAGCCAGCGCGGCAGCCGGGCGCGCAGGATGTGGTCGGGGGTGTTGGATGCGTGCATGCCGTGGCCCTTAGAACGTGTTCTTATGCAAAGCGCGCCATCGCCTGGCCCACACGGGCCTTGAAGGCCGCCAGCCGGGGCGGTGTGGCCACGTTCATGTGGTAGTAGGCGTGGTAGTCCACCCGCGCCTTGCCGCCCGTGAGCAGGCGCATGTAGCGGGTGATGGACTTGCGCGGCGGGTCGCCCATGAACAGGGCCGTCCAGCGCGGGCGGCCGTAGGTGACCACGGCCGAGATGCGCTTGATGTGCGTGAGCGAGGGCTTGACGTTGTGCGGATCGCTGATGTCAAAGGCCACGCCGGGCATGAGCACGCGGTCGAAAAACCCCTTGAGCATCGCCGGCATGCCAAAGCACCAGGTGGGAAAGCAGAACACCACGGCTTCGGCCCAGAGCAGGCGGTCCACATAGCCCTGCACGGGCAACTGGTTGCTGGGCACCTCGTGGTAGCCCAGGCGCTCCTCGCGGGTCATCACGGGGTTGAAGCCCTCGGCGTACAGGTCGCAGTCGTCCACCTCATGGCCCGCGCCGCGCAGCTGCTGCACCACCTCGGTGTGCAGTGCGGCGTTGTAGCTGGTCTCTACCGGGTGGCAATAGATCACGAGGATGCGCATAGCGGGGGTCCTTCGGGTTGTGGGGGATGGGCCTACAGGTCCAGCGTGAGCGTGGCGCTGTGGCTGCGCGCGCAGCACACGGCGACGTGGGTGGCTTGCTCTGCAGCGCTCAGGCAGCTGTCGCGGTGGTCGGGCTCGCCGTCCAGCCAGCGGGTCACGCAGGTGCCGCACACGCCCTGCTCGCACAGGGTTTCCAGCGGCACGCCAGCGAGCTGCAGCACATCGGCCATGCTCTCGCCGGGGGCGACGGGCAAGCGCATCTGGCTGCGCTGCAGGATCAGCTCGAACGTGTGTTCTGTGCGGGCGGCGTCGGCGGTGTCAGGAGCTGTCTGCATTGTTTGACCATGTGATTTGATCGATTGGTCAAACTATTGCAAAGGATGTGCCAGCCACAAAAAGCGGTCAAACGTCTTTGTGGTGGATCAACGCGGCCTGAAAGGGGCTTTTGACGCCGCGTGCTGGTGCAAATTGCCCGGGATTCGCCCCTCGGGCACCCGAGGCATGCCCAGAATGGGGCGGGGGCCTTAGTCTGGTGCGAGGCCGCAGCCCAGCAGCACAAAGCTGGTGAGTTCGCGCACGATGGGCTCGCGGTCGATGGGCTCGTCGGGCGCCAGGCCCAGCATGATGTGCACCTGCACGCCGTAGTCGGCGTAGTGCTGCGTCATGCCCCAGATCTGCATCAGCAAAACCTTGGCGTCCACCTTGCGCATGCGGCCTTCGGCAATCCAGCGGTTGATGAGGTCCACCTTCTGCTGGGTGGACTTGACGGCCACCGGCCAGTACTTGCCCAGGTTGCGCCCACCGCCCAGCACCTCTGTGGTGAAGATGCGCGACAGGCCCGGGTTGTCCAGTGCGTAGTCGAGCTTCTTGCGCACATAGCTGCTCAACACCTTCTTGGGATCGTCGCTGTTGCTGTCAAAAATGAAGGCGCCCGACCAGCCGTTGAGCACCGAGTACAGCAACTCTTCATACAGCTCTTCCTTGCTGCTGATGTAGTAGTGCAGCTGGGGCTTGGTCAGGCCGGCGCGCTCGGCAATGGCTTTGGTGGATGCCCCCTTGAAACCATGGCGACTGAACTCGGCAATGGCCGCCTCGCGGATGGCGCCCAGGATGCGTTCGCGCCCCTGTTTGGCGCGGCTGAGCAGCGCGCCGGAGGCGGCTTCGGCTTCGGATTCGGTCATGGCTTTGGTGCGAGGCATGGGGGGATTGCAGAGTGTGCGCCGCAGATTCTGCCCGCGCAGGAGTGGGTCAGACTTTCCAGAACCCGATATGCGGTGCGCTGGCTTCTTCGACCAGCGCCGGGCCGATGCATTCGATGGCGTGGGGCGAGGCGGCAAACACGTCGCGGCACGACAGCTCGGCGTCGCGCTGTTCGGCACGTTCGCCCCGGAACACGCGCAGGCGTTCCGCATCGATGCCAAACACCACGCGCCCAATGCCCGACCAGAAGATGGCGCCCGCACACATCACGCAGGGCTCGGCCGACGAATACAGCGTGGCCTTGGCCAGGGCATCGCGGCCCACGCGGGGGCTGAGCTGGCGCACGGCATTGGTCTCGGCGTGGCCGGTGCAGTCGCCTGTCTCGGTGGTGTTGCAGTAGGCCTCGGCCAGCAGGCGCCCTTCGGCACTGATGACCACCGCACCAAACGGGCGGTTGCCGCGCGCGCGGGCCGTGCACGACCACGCGATGGCCTGGCGCAGGTAGGTGCCGTCGGTGTCGTTGATGGGGGTGGGGTCGTCAAAGCTGGCCGGGGGTGCAGACATGAGCGCGTGCATGGTGTAGGTGTCTCCGTCGATGGTGGGTGGGTTGCTATCGTTGTGCAACGCCGGACTGTCTGCACGCCCGCCGTTGTGGTGCAGGGCGCTATGCATTTGGCATGCCAATCACAATCAGTGACATGTATGCATGGCTTTTGATGCGCCGTGCCCAAGCGCTCTCACCCTGCGTGGACACACAAGCAAGGCGCCGTGGGCATTCTTCTTGCATCGCTTTTGGCAAGAGTAGAAGCGTTCACTGCGTTGCCCCCCTGTGCCATCCTGCACGGGGCGATGCCAGTCGGAAATTGCTCTTGAAGCCCGCTGTGCGCACAGCGGTGTGCGTTGGTACACCGTGGCTTCAAGGGTTGAAAGGATGGCCGCCGCAGGCGGTGTCACCCACTCTTGAAGCACCCAGCGGGAGGGCCTTTCTTCCTTCCACTTGTCTTCAGGAGAACTGCATGACCGCCACCTACGACCTCGCCGAGCTGCAAAAAGAAACGCGCATGGGCGCAATGGGCTCGGAAACCGCGAGCCGCGAGATCCGCCGCATCGACCTCAGCCACTTTGCGCAGCGCAAGACCGAGATTGCCGAACAGCTGTGGGACGCCGCTGTCGATGTCGGATTTTTCCAGATCGTGAACCACGGCATTGACCTGGCCGAAGTGCACAACGCCTTTGCGATGACCGAGCGCTTCTTTGCGCTGCCCGACGCTGTGAAGGCGCAGTACCCGCTCAAGAAAGCGCTGAATGTGGGCTGGGAAAGCCGCGCTCAGGTGCGGCCCTCCACCGGCACGCCGGATCAGAAGGAGTCGTACCAGATCACCCGTCCGCACATGGCGGGCCTGTGGCCCACCGACGAGGAGCTGGCGGGCTTTCAGGCCACCATGCTTGCGTTTGAGGGCCAGTGCTGGCAGGTGGCCATGCAGGTGCTGTCGTGTTTTGCATGGAAGCTGGGGTTTGACGAGGCCTTCTTTGCCCGCGCGCACGACCCTGCGCAGGCCAGTTACCAAAGCACCTTGCGCCTGCTGCACTACTTTGCGACCCCGCCCGAGCAACAAGCCCACCTGGGCCTGTGGCGCGCCGGGGCGCATACCGACTTTGATTGCCTGACCCTGCTCTTCCAGCGCCAGGGCCAGGGCGGCCTGCAGGTGTGCCCGGGCAAGGAGATGGACACCCAGGCCTGGACCTCGGTGGAGCCCGACGAGCAGGCCATCACCTGCAACATCGGTGACATGCTGATGCGCTGGAGCGACGACCAGTTGCCCAGCAACTTCCACCGCGTGAAGAACCCGCTGCCCGGCGAGTACATGGGGCCGCGCTACAGCATCGCTTTCTTTGCCCAGGCCAACCGCGACGCCATCATCGAAGGGCCGGGCAAGAAGTACCCCGCGATTGCTGCCGGCGACTACCTGAACCAGCGGGTGGCGGCCAACTTCAAGGCCTATTGAGGCGCGATGGATGGCACAGGGGTGGGCGTTGGTTCACCCCGCTGATGCCTCGACGGGCACCGCCATCGATGGCCTGGCCTGGTAGGGGCGGCTCAAACAACGTCGCGGGGCACGCCCACAGCGCTCACCCGGAACACGTTGTCCTCCGGGTCCGCCAGCACCGCCTGCCATTGGCCGTAATAGGTGGCGTAGGGTGGCTTGATGATCTGCCCGCCCAGAGCTTCTGCCTTCTCGCTGGCAGCGTCCACAGCATCGGGCCTGTCGAGCATGAAGGTGGCGTAGCCTGTCACGCTGCGCGGTGACGGCAAGGCTGCGCTGGGCTGCCGGTCAGCCAGGCCCAGCAGGGCATAGGCCTCGGGGGCGTTGAAGCCGAGCTGGAAGTGCTCGGTCTCCACCGCCCGGTAGATGGCCGAGCGCGTCCCCGGCGCCTCGGGCAACTGCAGCAGGGCTTGATAGAACTGCAGTTGTGCCTCGATGTCCTGGCACAGCAGGTTGAACCAGAGCCTCATGCCATCACCGCCGCGCTGGCTTTGGTGGTGGATGTAGCGGTCTGACCCAGGCCATAGGTCTTGCGGTACATGGCCTGCAAGTGCTCGCCCACGGTGCAGGGCTCAAAGCGCGGCGACTCACCGGCAGGCACACAGGTGGGGACGGGGACCACCTGGGCCTCGTAGTCGGGCGTGTAGAAAAACGGAATGGAGTGGCGCGGTGCGCCCCCGCTGTGCACATTGCGCACGCGGTGGGGGTTGGATCGGTACAGCCCATTCGTCCAGCGCGGAATCATGTCGCCCAGGTTCACCACCAGCGCTCCCTCGATGGGTGTGGCAGCCACCCATTCGCCGGTGGGCAGTTTCACCTCCAGCCCGCCATGGTGGTCCTGGGCCAGCAGGGTGATGGCACCCCAGTCGGTGTGCTCGCCCGCGCCAAAGGTGAGCGCATCGGCGCTCTCAGGATGGGGTGGGTAGCGCAGCAGCCGCAGCGTGAGCATGGGGCTCTGGTGTGTGTGGTCGAAGTAATCCTCGGGCAGGTCGAGCGAAAGCGCCAGCAGCTGCATCAGCCGCAGGGCCAGTTGCCGCATGGCGGCGATGTAGGTGCGGCTCTGGGTGGCCAGCTCGGGCAACGCCTCCGGCCACTGGTTGCTGCCGTAGGAGTGGTAGCCGCGCTGCACATACGGATGGTCTGCCGCGTAGTCCAGCCCGCAGTAGAAGCTCTCCTTGAGGTCCGGGCGCGCATTCGCGTCCAGGGTCTGCCCGCCCAGGCTTTCGTAGCCCCGCATCGCGGGTGAGTGGTGCAGCGAAATCGCTTCCTTGGAGGCCAGCGGCAGGTCGAAGAACTGCTGCGCCAAGGCAAACTGGCGCGCAATGATGTCCTGCGGCACACCGTGGTGGCGCACGTAGAAGAACCCCGGGCCCGTGCAGGCCTGGCGCAGTTGGGCGGCCACGGCCATCACGGCGGGGCTGCGCGGCGCGCCCGGCTGCAGGGCGCCACTGAGGTCGAGGAGGGGGATGCCCATGGCTTTCCCCTGGTCAGGCCTTGAGCTTGCGGTCTACGGCCGGGGGCAGAAAGCGGTCGGTCCAGATGTCGGCCACCGCCAGGCTGCTCTTGAGGCCAAAGGCTGCCACGGTCTCATCGATGGTGGCCTGCAGGCGCGCAGGCGTGGCAGCGCCCCAGCCGTTGGCGCGTGTCTCGGCGGTCTTCATGGTGCCGTCCACGATGAGCTGCAGGCGCTCGAACTCGATCTCTTCATGGGCCAGTGGCTCTCGGGCCTTGATGGCGGCAGCGCCGGCGCGCGGGTCGGCAATCGCGTCGACCCAGCCGCGTGTGGTGGCTTTGACGAAGGCCTTCATGGCATCCGGGTTGTCCTGCATGCTCTTGGCGTTGGCAATGAGCCCGTTGCCATACGACTTGAGGCCATAGTCCGAAAAGCGGAACACCGTGATCTGATCAGGTGTCAGGCCTCGCGCCTTCAGGTTGAGCAGACCGGTGAAGAAGAAGTACGCCGCTGCGTCGAAATCGCCTTTGACGAAGCGTGTGTCGCCGATGTCGGGTGCGACGTTCTCCCATTTCACGCCGCTGCCATCAAAGCCCTGTGCCTTGGCAAAGGCGGGAAAGAGCTTGCGCGAAGCGTTGAAGGGCTGACCCAGGATGGTCTTGCCCGCCAGGTCAGCGGGCTTCTTGATAGCGCCGTCCTTGCGCACCATGACCGAGTTGGGGTTCAGGTCGTACTGGATGGCGACCGCTGCCAGCCTGGACTGCGGGTTGGCGGTGTTGAACTCAATCATGGTCGATAGGTCGGCCGATGCCACGTCATAGGCACCACCCGCCACCAGGCTGATGGCCGAGGCAGACCCGTTGCCGGTGTCGATGGTGACATCGAGGCCTGCATCCTTGTAGTAGCCGCGCTGCTGCGCCAGCAAAAAGCCTGCGCCCGAGGCCTCGATCTTCCAGCCCAGGTTGAACTTGAACTTTTGCAGAGTGCCCTGGGCGCGCACAAACGGTGTGGCAGACAGAAGGGCGGCGGCGCCGGTGGCGCGGATGAGGGAACGGCGTTGCATGGTGGAGCACTCCTGGTCGTTGGCGGGTAACCACGGGGGAGTGAAAAGCCAGGCTTCACACCCCTCCGAACGGGGTGCATGCAATCAACCGACAGGGCGCTGGGGCTGCGAGGTGGGGGCACCGGCCTCCTGAAGACGCACAGTCCTGCGCGCCCGTGGTGGCGTCAGTCCATTGCATGCTTCAAGAGCAATTTCCGGGCGGTGGCCGCTGAACGCTTCTACTCTTGGCGTCTGCGTATTTGCAGGATCTGTGCCATGCGATCCCATCGTGCGGGCCATGCCCTAACACCCCCGCGCGCCACACCATGGTGCGCGCTGCACCAGTGTCTGGCGTGCAACGGCAACTGTGGTGCGAGGTAGGTCTTTACAGCCAGGGCTTGAGCCAGCCCAGCCCGTCGCTGGTGGCGTGGGCGGCGACCCCGCGCGCGGGGCGGTATTCGCAGCCAATCCAGCCGTCGTAGCCCAGGCTGTCCAACAGCTTGAACAGATAGGTGTAGTTGATCTCGCCCACATCGGGTTCGTGGCGCTCAGGCACACCGGCAATCTGGAAGTGGCCGACGTTGCCTGTGGGCAGGTACTGGCGCACCTTCATGGCCAGGTCGCCTTCCACGATCTGGCAGTGGTACAGGTCCATCTGCACCTTCACGTTGGCGACACCGATCTCGGCGATCAGTGCGTGGGCCTGGTCCTGGCGGCTCAGGAAGAAGCCCGGCATGTCACGGCCATTGATGGGCTCCAGCAGGATATGGATGCCATGGGGCGCGGCTTGCTCGGCGGCGTAGCGCACGTTGGCGATGTAGGTGGCGCGCACGGCGGCCGCGTCCGCACCCTGGGGCACCAGCCCGGCCATCACGTGGATGCGGGGGCATTGCAGGGCCTTGGCATAGTCGATGGCTTTGGTAATGCCTTCGCGGAACTCGGCCTCGCGCCCCGGCAGGCAGGCCAGCCCGCGCTCGCCCGCGTCCCAGTGGCCGGGCGGGGCGTTGAACAGCACTTGCTGCAGGCCGTTGGCTTGCAGGCGCGCGGACAGTTCTTGCGCAGAGTAGGCGTAGGGAAAAAGGTACTCCACCGCCTGGAAGCCATCGCGGGCAGCTGCGGCAAAACGGTCGAGAAAGTCCACGTCGTTGTAGAGCATGGACAGGTTGGCGGCAAAGCGGGGCATACAGAGGGTTCCTGAAAAATGAGGGTCAGCGGCGCGGTGCGTTGGTGAGCACCTGGGCCAGCCGGTCTTGGTACAAGCGTGCCAGGCCCACCGTGCTGTGGCCGAGGGTGTCGGCGCTGGCAGGGATCACGTAGGCCTGGGCGTGCGGGATGCGGGCGATGGCTTTGTCCAGCACACCCAGCTCGGGTGGGTTGCGCTCATCGTCTGCCGAGTTGATAGCCAGCACGCGCGCGGTGATGCGTTCCAGCCCGGGCTCGGGGTCGTAGTCGCGTGATGCCTCCCACTGGTAGATGTGGTCGTTGGCATCGCCACGGAAAGGCGCTTTGAGGCGTTGCTCCACCAGCGCATCGGCCGCAGCGCGATTGGGGGCCAGCTTTTGCAGGCCCTGGTTGCCGCCGTTGGTGCCCGTGCCAAAGAACACCGATGCAAACTGCAGGCTGCGGGGCTGGCGGGTGTAGTTGCCGCCCTGCCATTCGGGGTCGTTGCGGATGGCATCGACCAGCAGGCGGCGCATCATCCAGTTGCGGCCCGACATGGCGGCGGGCAGCGAGGCCATGGGCACGGCGATGCCCATGAAATCGGGGTAGCGCTGGGCCCACACCCAGGTGTGCATGCCGCCCATGGAGTTGCCGATGATGGCGCGCACATGGCGCACGCCCAGGTGTTCGGTCAGCAGGCGGTACTGGGCCTGCACCATATCGTCATAGTTGTAGGCCGGAAAGGCGGCGCGCAGGCCGTCAGACGGCTTGCTGGAGCGGCCGGTGCCGATGGCGTCCGGCAGGATGATGAAGTACTTGCGCGCATCCAGCGGTTGGCCGGGGCCAAACAGCGTGCCTGCAAAGCCGGGCGTGAGCATGCTCTCTGCCGAGCCATTGGTGCCATGCAGCACCAGCACCGGCTCACCTGCGGGATCGCCCACGGTGGAGTAGGACAGCTTGAGTTCGGGCAGGGTCTGGCCGGTGTGAAAGCGGAAATCCTTGACGACCCACTCGCCGTGTTGGGGGGCGGGGTAGTCCGCAGCCGATGCACCGCCCGTGGCCAGCACGCCCAGCAGCATGGGAGCAAAGGCTTTGCGCCAGAAAGAAAGGGTCATGGTTTGTCTCCTTGTGTGTTCTTTCATCCCCGCGCCATGGGCACAGCCCGTCCGTTACCAGTGGGCACCAAAGCTCTGGCGCAGCTCTTCGATCTGGGGCTCGGTCAGCGACGTGGGGCGAGGCTGGCACAGCATCCACAGGCGTGCGGTTTCTTCCAGCTCTTCCAGCACGGCCATGGCGGCGGCGGGCGTGTCGTGCCACACGTTGGGCCCCAGGCGCGCCAGCATCACAGCGCGCACAGGGCTGCCCTTTGCGGCATAGCGGCCAATGGTCTGCGCCACCAGCGCGGCTGCAGCCGGGTCGCCAGGGCGGTGGTAAGGGATGTGCGGCACGCGGCCCACCTTCATGACGAAGTAGGGCGTGATGGGGGGCAGCAATTGCGCATCGGACGCCAGCTGGCCACCTGCAGCGGTGTCGGCTTGCAGCGAGCAGGCCACCAGATGCGTGCTGTGGGTGTGGATCACGCAGCGGGCCGGTGCGGCTGTCGATGCCGAGGCCTCGTAAATCTGCCGGTGCAGCGCAATGGTCTTGCTGGCCCGGTCGCCCGCCACCTGCTGGCCTTGTGCGTCCAGGCGTGCCAGCCGCTCGGGCTGGAGGGTGCCCAGGCACGCATCGGTGGGGGTGATGAGGTAGCCATCTGCCAGGCGCACGCTGATGTTGCCTGCGGTAGCGTGTACATAGCCCCGCTCAAACAGGCTGCGGCCCACGCGGCAGATCTCGTCGCGGGCCTGGCGCTCATCCATGAAGGCGGGGGTAGAGGTCATGCCTGCAATTGTGCAAAAGCCTTGGTGAAGAAGTCGGTGCTGCCAAAGTTGCCCGACTTCAGCGTGATGTGCAGCCCGTCCTTCGCGTCGGGTGCCACGGCATGGCACCACGGCACGCCGGGGTCGATCTGCGCGCCAATGCGCATTTGCGTGATGCCCAGGGCCTGCACGCAGGCACCGGATGTTTCACCGCCCGCCACGATGAGCTGGCGCACACCGCGCTGCACCAGGCCGCGTGCAATGGCGGCGATGGTCTCTTCCACCATGGCACCGGCTTTTTCAGTGCCCAGCTTGCCCTGAATGGCGCGCACGGCCGAGGGCTCGGCGGTGGAATACACCAGCACCGGGCCTTGGCCAATGTGACCCTCAGCCCAAGCCAGCGCTTCGGCGGCCACGTCCACGCCTGCAGCAATGCGCAGCGGGTCGATGGCCAGAGCGGGCTTGCCCGCCTTGATGAAATCCATCACCTGCTGGTTGGTGGCTACCGAGCAGCTGCCCGACACGATGGCCTGCAGCCCCTGGGCGGCGGGCAGGCGGGCGGCCTCGTTGCTGGGGGCCACGCCAAAGTTGCCCGGCAGGCCAATGGCCACGCCCGAGCCCGCTGTGACCAGCGGCATGCCCTTGAGGGCAGGGCCCAGGCGCAGCAGGTCGGCGTTCGACACCGCATCCACCACGGCCATGCGCACGCCCTCGGCCTTGAGTTGATCGATGCGCGCGCGGATGGCGGCCTCGCCCTGTGCGACCACGCTGTGGTCGATCAAGCCCACGCGGCTGGGTGTTTGCGCCTGCAGCACGCGGACCAGGTTGGGGTCGGTCATAGGTGTGAGCGGGTGGTTCTGCATGCCGCTCTCGTTCAGCAGCACATCGCCCACAAAAAGATAGCCCTTGAACACGGTGCGCTTGTTGTCGGGGAAGGCGGGCGTAGCGATGGTGAAGTCGGTGCCCAGGGCCTGCATCAGCGCATCGGTCACGGGGCCGATGTTGCCTTCGGCCGTGCTGTCGAACGTGGAGCAGTACTTGAAATAGATTTGCTCGGCGCCCTGCGCCTGCAGCCACTGCAGCGCGGCCAGGGACTGGGCGATGGCCTCGTCTTTGGGAATGGTGCGCGACTTGAGCGCGACCACGATGGCATCGGCCTCGGTATCCAACGGTGCCGTGGGCACGCCCATGGCCTGCACCACGCGCATGCCGGCGCGCACCAGGTTGTTGGCCAGGTCGGTCGCGCCGGTGAAGTCGTCGGCAATGCAGCCCAGCAGTGCGCGTGTCATGCCTTTTTCTCCTTGCCTTCGGGCAGAGTGATACCCGGGAATATCTTGATCACGGCGCTGTCATCTTCCTTGGCAAAGCCAGCGGTGGACGCTTGCATGAACATCTGGTGCGCGGTGGCGGCCAGCGGCAGGGGGAATTTGCTGGCGCGTGCGGTGTCCAGCACCAGGCCCAGGTCCTTCACAAAAATATCGACGGCCGATAGCGGCGTGTAGTCGCCCGCCAGCACATGTGCCATGCGGTTTTCAAACATCCAGCTGTTGCCCGCGCTGTTCGTGATCACTTCATACAAGGCGCTGGCCTCCACGCCTTCGCGCAGGCCCAGGGCCATGGCTTCGGCGGCTACGGCAATGTGCACACCGGCCAGCAACTGGTTGATGATCTTGACCTTGCTGCCCGCGCCCGCCTTGTCACCCAGGCGGTACACCTTGCCAGCCATGCCGTCGAGCACCGCGTTGGCAGCGGCATAGGCCTCTGGCTTGGCCGAGGTCATCATGGTCATCTGGCCCGAAGCCGCCTTGGCCGCGCCGCCGGAGATGGGGGCGTCCACATAGTGCAGGCCCAGCGCGTTCAGGCGGGCTTCCATCGCCACGGACCAGTTGGGGTCCACGGTGGAGCACATCACAAAGGTGCTGCCGGGGCGCATGGTGGTGGCTGCACCGCTCTTGCCGTCGTCGCCAAACAGCACGCTCTCGGTCTGCGCGGCGTTGACCACCACCGACACCACCACATCACTCACCGCCGCCAGCGCAGCCGTGGTGGCATGGGCTGTGCCACCGTCTGCCACAAAGGCATCGGCCACGCCGGGACGCACGTCACACACGTGGATGGTGAAACCGTTGTTGCGCAGGGTCTTGGCAATGCCAGCGCCCATGGCGCCCAGGCCGATGATGCCGACGGTGGGTTTTGTCATGTTGTCAGTCCTTCAAAGAAATTCAAAAAGGGGGCGTTCAGGCCACCAGCACCCAAAGCAAAGCCGTGAGTGCAAAACCCGCCAGGCCCAGCACGGTGGTCAGCACGGTCCAGGTGCGCAGGCCATCGCCCACGCTCAGGCCCAGGTAGCGCGTCACGATCCAGAAGCCCGAATCGTTGACGTGCGACAGGCCCAGGCTGCCAAAGCCAATGGCAACCGTGAGCAGCGCCACTTGCAAGGGGGAATACCCGCCACCCGCCATCGCGTCGGCCAGCAGGCCGCAAGTGGTGATGATGGCCACGGTGGCCGAGCCCTGTGCGGCACGCAGCGCCAGAGAAATGATGAACGCCAGCAAGATCAGCGGCAGGTGCGTGGCCGTGAGGCTTTGCGACAGCGCCGTGCCAATGCCGCTGGCGGTGAGCACCTTGGCAAACACGCCACCTGCGCCAGTCACCAGAATCACGGTGGCGGCAGGGGGCAGGGCAGATTCCATGATGGCGTTGGTGCGCTCACGGTTCCAGCCCTGGTTGCGGCCCAGCAGGAACATCGCCAGACCCACGGCCACCATCAGCGCAAAGATGGGCGAGCCGATGAAGCCCAGCACGTTACGCAGGCTGTCACCCTTGGGCAGCAGGGTGGCACCGGTGGTGCCCGCCATGATGAGGGCCAGCGGGATCAGGATGAGCGCCATGATGGTGCCCACGCCGGGGGCATTGCCCTGCTTGCTGGTCTTGCTTTCTTCGCTATTGCCAAAGGCCGCAAACTGCTCTGCCGTGGTGGGCAGCATGGGGTAGCCCTTGCGGTTGAGCCAGCCTGCTACGACCTGCGACAACGCCGCCAGCGGGATGCAGATGGCCAGGCCAATGATGGTGATCCAGCCAATATCGCCCTTGACGATGGCCGCGCCGCCCACGATGCCAGGGTGCGGCGGCACCACCACGTGCGCGGCCAGCATGATGCCCGCCACGGGCAGGCCGAACTTGATGGGGTTGACGCCCGCTGCCTTGCAAAAGCCATAGACGATGGGCACCAGGATGATGAAGCCCACGTCAAAAAACACCGGGATGGCCAGCACCAGCGCTGCGGCCGTGAGGGCCATGGGCACCCGTGTGGGGCCCAGCAGCTGCGTGAAGCGGTTGGCCAGGCTGGCCGCACCGCCCGAGACCTCGATCATGCGCCCCAGCATGGAGCCCAGCGCCACCAGGATGGCGACCGAACCCAGCGTGCCGCCCATGCCCGCAATCAGCGTGCTGATGATGTCGCCAATGGGCATGCCGGTGGCAAACGCCACCAGAAAGCTCACCAGCATCATCGCCACGAAGGCGTGGACCTGCCAGCGGATGATGAGCAACAGGAGCAGGCCAATGCTGCCGGCGCCGATGCCGAGAAGTGCGAGGGTGGACATGAACGGGGTATCTCCGGGATGGAAGGGGCTGACCCAGGCTAGAGCCGCTCAAAGCGGCCCTGCAGGGGGTTCCAGCTGCACCTTGGTTGGTGTGTTTATATGGTTATCATACAAATTATCGCGCACGGCACTGCTACGGGTTAACCCGCGGCTGCCAGTGCGTGGGCATGGTCGGTGAAGCGGTTTTGAGGCGTTTTGGTGCTCAAGCGCTAGTGCAATATGCCTGAGCAGCTACCAAATATGTAGCAGATCACTGATGTGTTGAGACGCAAGCCCGGCGCACAGGCTTGGGACGTGGCTCAGAACACCAGCGGCGTGGATGCGGCCACCAGCGGCTGGGCCAGCCGCGCGCCGTCCTGGGCCCAGAACGTGAGGTCGGCCTGCTCGATGCGGGCCAGTGCGTTCTTCATGTGCTGCGCGGCAGCCGCCCGCGCGGCCACCGGGTCGCCCGCCTCGATGGCGCGCACGATGTGGCTGTGCTCGTGGGTCACCGCATCGGCAAAGTCGGTGCGGCGCGCCTCGTTGGCACGGGTCACGCGGGTGGCGCCCTTGAGGAACTGCGCCAGATAGTCCAGCGTGCTGATCATGAACGGGTTGCCTGCCGCCCGGGCGATGGCGCGGTGGAACAGCACATCTTCTTCCACCCCGTCGCGGCCTGCACGCACGGCGTCGGCGATGTGCTGCATGGCGGCGCGTATGGCGGCCATGTCTGCATCGGTGCGCCGCAGGGCCGCCAGCTCGGCCACCTCGGCCTCCAGCGCACGCCTTACCTCCACGATCTGCATCACCGCCTCGCGCGATGCGGCCAGGGGTACATCGAACTGCAGCGGCTCGATGCCCGGAGCCAGCACATACACGCCGCTGCCCTGGCGCGAGTCCACCAGCCCCAGCGACTTGAGGCGCGAGATGGCCTCGCGCACCACTGTGCGGCTCACCTGGAACTGCTGCGCCAGCACCGCCTCGGTGGGCAGCTTGTCGGACGCCTGGATGCGGCCCGCGCGGATCTCGGCCTCCAGCGCGCTGGCCACCTGGTCGGAGAGCTTGGCGCTGGGTTTGACGGCGGAGAACGGCGAAGACATGGGTGGGGCGGGAAGTGGGGCGTGAAGTCGGTGCCGGGTGGTGCTGGCAGGCCGGGGCGCAGTTGACTTTACCCGAAGGGCACTGCGCCGGAATCGTTTGTTTGCCGCGCTACTTGGGCGCCGGGCAGGAGTCGTCCAGTTTGGCGAGGCCCGCCAGCTTCTGCAGCCGGCTGCGGTTGTCCAGGCAGGCCTGGTACTGCGCCTCGGCCGCCTTCTGCTGGGCCTGCGCCGCCGCCTTGCTGCGCTCGGCCTGGAGCTGGGCCACACGCTCGCGGATTTGCGGCATCACGGCCAGCGCGGCCTTCTCGCCTTCCACGATGGCATTGGCGCGCTGGCTGAAGTCGGCGGAGCCAATGTCGAGCACCTGGGGGCGGATGATCACGTCGGCCCGCGCCAGCTCGGCCTGGCCCAGCTTCTGGCCCATGATGGCAATCGACTGGTTCAGCGCACCCAGCATGTTGCCCGGCGTTTGGCCCCGGGCCTTGTTGGAGATATCCACCGCGATCACGATGTCGGCGCCCAGCTGGCGTGCGGCATCCACAGGCACAGGGCTCACGATGCCGCCATCCACAAAATGGTATTTGCCGATGGTGACGGGCTGGAACACACCGGGCACGCTGCTCGATGCGCGCACGGCCTGGCCGGTGTTGCCGCGTGCAAACACCGTGCGCTCGCCGTCTTCCAGCCGCGTGGCCACCACGACGAAGGGCTTTGCCATCTGTTCCAGCGGCTTGCGGCGCACCTGCTCGTTCACATAGTCTTCGAGCTTCTGTCCCAGTACCAGCCCGCCGGACGACAGCTGCAGGTCGCGGATCTTGGCCTCGTCCAGCGCCACGGCCTTTTCCTGCATCTCGAAGGCGTTCATGCCGCTGGCATACAGCGCGCCGACCACGCTGCCTGCGCTGGTGCCCGAGACCACGGCGGGCGCCAGGCCATTGGCCTCCAGCATCTTGATCACGCCGATGTGCGCAAAGCCTTTGGCCGCGCCACCGCCCAGGGCGATGCCGATTCGGATGGGTGGAGTGGTGGATGTGGTCGTAGCGGCAGGTGGCGCGTCGCCCGCCGCGGGCTGGGTCGGGGCCGTGCCGCCGCATGCGGCCAGACCTGCTGCGGCCCCAAGGGCCAGAAGGCGCAAAAGAATGGTCAAGCGCATGCGGTGTGATCCTGCTGTCGTCCAAACGGGGCGGGCAGTATAGCGGCAGGGTGCCGAGTCACCGGTTAGTGGTGTCTTTTGCTACTGAAAGAGGAGCTGCTTGCGCTTGGCATACAAGCGCCAGAGCCCACTACCGCCAGAAATCGCGGTGCAGGGCCGTGATCTCGTCTTGCAGCGCAGGCACCGGCCCCAGCACCTCGGTGGGGCGCTGGCCGCTCGCAAACACCGTGCGGCAAGGCAGGGCCAGCGTGGGGTTCTCGGGGTGGTCGCCCGTCAGGGCGAGCAGGGCGGCTTCTTCGGCGCCATACAGCACGCGGCCGATGCCCGCCCAGTAGATGGTGCCTGCACACATAGCGCAGGGCTCGAAGGTAGTGACCAGGGTGCACTGGGCGAGATAAGCGCCGGGATAGTTGGCCGCCGCCGTGCGGGCCAGCGTGCTCTCGGCATGGTTCACGGTGTCGATGTTGCCCTGCTCGGCCAGCACGGTCTCGCCATCGGGCGCAACCAGCAGCGCGCCGAAGGGATGGCGGCCCATGTCCTTGGCGCGCTGGGCCACGGCGTTGGCGCGGCGCAGCAGCGTGGCTGCCTGGGCTTCGCTCAACGCCGTCGGGTTATTCACCTTGAGAACCCCGGTGCGCCCAACCCGTGGTGCGTTTTTCGATCCAGCTGAACAGCTCGTACATCACCATGGCCATGGCGCCCACCACCATCAGGCCCGCAAAGGCCAGGCCCATTTGCATGGACGAGCCCGCGCTGATGAGCAGGTAGCCGATGCCTTCGTTCGCAGCGGTCATTTCAGACACGGTGGTGCCCACAAAGGCCAGCGTGATGGCGACCTTGAGCGAGCCGTAGAAGTACGGCATGGAGCGCGGCAGGCCCACCTTGGTCAGCACGTCCCAGCGCTTGGCGCCCAGCACGCGCAGCACGTCTTCCAGCTCGGGCTCCAGCGTGGCGAGGCCGGTGGCGATGTTGACCATGATGGGGAAGAAGCTGATGAGGAACGCCGTGAGGATGGCCGGGCCCACGCCAATGCCGAACCACACCACCAGGATGGGCACGAACGCTGCCTTGGGCAGTGCGTTGAAGGCCGTCATCAGCGGGTACACGGCGGCGTAGGCCAGGCGCGAAGAGCCGATCACAAAGCCCAGCAGCACCCCCACGACGATGGCGATGCCAAAGCCGGCCATGGTGACCCAGAAGGTGCGCCAGGCGTGGCCTGCGATGACGCCGCCAAACTCCACCAGCTGGGTGGCTATTGCCCAGGGGCTGGGGAAGATGAACTCGGAGACATTGAAGGCCGAACAGATGATCTGCCACAGCAGGATGGTGGCGGTCAGCAGCAGCCAGGGAGACCAGCGCTCGACGGTTTTCTTGTGCATGGGATGAGGCGCTTTCTTGTTATTGCTGGATGGGCGCGCCGGCCTTGCGCAGTGCGCCGATGTGGCCGCGCAGTTCGTGGACGATGTCGGTGAACTCCTTGGTGTAGGTCACCTCCAGGTCGCGCGGGCGGGGCAGTTCGATCCCCTTGCGCACCACAAACCGGCCGGGGCTCTTGCTCATCACATACACCGTATCGGCCAGAAAGACCGACTCGCGCAGGTCGTGCGTGACCAGGATCACGTTGAACTGCTGCTCGGTCCACAGGTCGCGCAGGATGCACCACAGCTCCTCGCGGGTGAAGGCGTCGAGCGCGCCAAAGGGTTCGTCCAGCAGCAGCATCTTGGGCTCGTGGATCAGCGCGCGGCAGATGCTGGCGCGCTGCTGCATGCCGCCCGACAGCTGCCAGGGGAACTTGTCTTCGTACCCCGCAAGGCCCACCTTCTGCAGCAGCTTGCGGGCGCGTTCTTCGTATTCCTTGCGTTTTTGCTTGAAGTTGCTGCGGTAGGGCTCGACGATTTCGAGCGGCAGCAGCACGTTGTCCACGGTGGTGCGCCAGGGCAGCAGCGAAGGCGCCTGGAAGGCCATGCCCGAGACCTTGAGCGGCCCCGTCACCGGCTGCCCGTCGATGAGGATCTTGCCCATGGAGGGCATCTTCAACCCGGTGGCCAGCTTCATGAAGGTGGACTTGCCGCAACCCGAGGGGCCCACGATGGCGATGAATTCGCCCTGGCGTACCTGCAGGTCGATGGCTTCGACCGCAAACTGGTTCTTGGCGCGCAGCTCGTCGTTGTAGGCGAGCCAGACGTCCCGGAAGTCCACAAAATAGTTGTCAGCAGCCTGCATGGAAGTTTTTATGCTCAGAATGGCCGCAAGCGCTATTGAATCATGCGCTTGCAGCTATCAAATTAATAGTAATTACTTCTTGGGCAGGATGTTCAGCTCGGCCGCGCTGGGCAGAAAGCTGGCGTTCCACACATCGTCGGCGTTCACGCGGGTCTTGGTGTTGAACGCATCCGATACCTGCGACGCCATCAGCGAGAGGCGTCCGGGCTTGAGCTGGCCAAAGCCTTCGGTGCGGGCGTCGGGGCTGTTGATCACCGTGTCGATGGCCAGCTGCAGGCGGCGGGTTTCGAGCGGCACGTTCACGATGCCGTCGCGTGCCTTGACGTATTCGATGGAGGCTGCGGGGTTGGCAATGACTTCCTTGGCGCCCTTGGTGAAGGCCGACAGGAACGCCTTGATGGCGGCCGGGTTCTCCTTGATGAGCTTGGGGCTGGCGATGATCACGTTGCCGTACAGCTTGACGCCGAAGTCGGCATAAGGCAGCACCACCACATCGGCGGCCTTGGCGCCCCGGGCTTCCAGGTTGAGCAGCGAGGTGAAGGTGAAGCCGGTGATGGCGTCCACGTCGCCGCGCACCAGCATGGTTTCGCGCAGTGGCGGGTCCATGGCGGTCCAGGTCACGGCGCCGATGCCGTTGGCCTTCTGGAAGATGGGAAACGCGCGGCGGCCTGCGTCGAACACGGGGGCGCCCAGCTTCTTGCCGGCCAGATCGGCGGGCTTGGTGATGCCGCTCTTTTTCAGCGCCATGACCGAGGCGGGCGTGTTGTTGTAGACCACCATCACCGCCACGGGCTTGTTCTGCGCGTCGGGGTTGTTGGCGTGGAACTCCATCACGGCGGCCAGGTCGGCAAAGCCCATGTCGTACGTGCCCGATGCCACGCGCTGCACTGCGCCGCCGGAGCCGTTGCCCGCATCCACGGCCACATCCAGGCCTGCGGCCTTGAAATAGCCCTTGGCCACAGGCTGCAGGAACAGCGCGGCTGGGCCTTCAAAACGCCAGTCGAGCTGGAACTTGATGGGCGTGGGGGCCTGCGCCTGGGCCAGCGAGGTGCTGCCGATCAGGGCCAGGGCGGCGGCGGTTTGCATGAACAGTCTTTTTTTCATTCGGGGCTCCTGTCGGGCGAGGGGAAATTCGGTGAGGGAAGGCACTGGCCCCTTTGATGGGCCATGGTCTTGCAGTCAGCAAAAACGATGCCCGGTTTGTGTACGCGGGTGCTTTGCTGCGCCCCATTGTTCACCGAAGTGGTGCGCGTCAGCATGCTGGGTTTCCCGAAATGGTGCATGCGCACGGCCAGGGATTGGCTTGCCCATGAAAAACGGGGCCCGAGGGCCCCGTTGCAACGGTGTGTGGGCAGGCCTGCTCACGGCCTGCGCTCAGGTCAGCACGGCACAGCGCGCTCAGCGTGGCCGGGCGGCAGCGCTGGCCACGGCCAGGGCCGTCATGTTGAGCACCCGGCGTACGGTGGCGGCCGGGGTCAGGATGTAGGCCGTGGCAGCGGCGCCCATCAGGATGGGACCCACCGTGACGCCACCGCTGGTGGTCGTCTTGAGCACGTTGTAGAGGATGTTGGCAGCATCCAGGTTGGGGCAGATCAGCAGGTTGGCCGAGTCCGTCAGGGTCGAATCCGCCATGTAGGCGTTGCGGATGTTCGGCTCCAGCGCGGCATCGCCGTGCAGCTCGCCATCACACTCGATCTCGGGGTGGGCGGCCACGAACAGGTCGCGCGCCTCGCGCATCTTGCGGGCCGATGCGCGCTTGGACGAGCCATAGCTGGAGTGCGACAGGAAGGCGACTTTGGGTGGGATGCCAAAGCGTTGCACCTCCTGCACAGACATCCAGGCGATGTCCGCCAGCTGCTGGGCCGTGGGGTCTTCGTTCACATAGGTGTCGGCAATGAACAGCGTGCCCCGGTTGGTCATCAGCGCGTTCAGCGCCGCGTAGTTGTTGGCGCCTTCCTGGCGGCCGATGATGCTGTGGATGCGCTCCAGGTGCGTTTCATACGTGCCCACCAGGCCGCAGATCATGGCGTCAGCATCGCCCAGCTTGACCATCAGCGAGGCGATGATGGTGTTGGAGCGGCGCACGGCGGCCTTGGCCACTTCGGGCGAGGCGCCGTTGCGCTTCATGAGCTGGTGGTAGTGCTCCCAGTACTGGCGAAAGCGCGGGTCGTCCTCGGGGTTGCACACCTCCACGTCCTTGCCCAGCTGCATGCGCAGGCCGGCCTTGGCGATGCGCGCGGCAATCACGGCGGGGCGGCCGATGAGGATGGGCGTGGCGATCTTGTCGTCGATGGCCATCTGCGCGGCGCGCAGGGCGCGTTCGTCTTCACCGTCGGCGTAGGCCACGCGCTTTTGTGCATCGGGCAGGGCCTTGGCCGCGTTGATCACGGGGCGCATCAGCATGCCGGTCTGGTAGACAAAGCGCGACAGCGTTTCCTTGTAGGCCTCCATGTCTTCGATGGGGCGCGTGGCAACGCCCGATTCAGCAGCGGCCTTGGCCACGGCGGGCGCGATCTTGAGGATCAGGCGCGAGTCGAACGGCGTGGGGATGAGGTAGTCAGGGCCAAAGGTCAGCTCTTTGCCTGCATAGGCGCTGGCCACTTCTTCGCTGATGTCGGCCTTGGCCAGGTCGGCGATCTGGCGCACGCAGGCCAGCTTCATGGCCTCGGTGATCTTGGTGGCACCGCAGTCCAGCGCGCCGCGGAAGATGTACGGGAAGCACAGGACGTTGTTGACCTGGTTGGGGTAGTCCGAGCGGCCCGTGGCGATGATGCAGTCGGGGCGAATGGCCTTGGCGAGTTCGGGGCGGATTTCAGGCTCGGGGTTGGCCAGCGCCAGGATGATGGGCTTGGGGCCCATGGTCTTGACCATCTCGGCCGTGAGCACGCCGGGGGCCGAGCAGCCCAGGAACACGTCGGCGCCGTTGACCGCATCGGCCAGCGTGCGGGCGTCGGTCTTTTGCGCGTAGGCCGCCTTGGATTCGTCGTAGCCACCGGGGCGGCCTTCGTAGATCACGCCCTTGGAGTCGCACACGAAGACGTTCTCGATCTTCACGCCCAGGCCCACCATCACGTTCAGGCAGGCAATGGCGGCCGCTCCCGCGCCCGACACGGCGATCTTGACCTGGTCGATCTGCTTGCCCACCAGCTCCAGTCCATTGAGCAGCGCCGCGCTGCTGATGATGGCCGTGCCGTGCTGGTCGTCATGGAACACCGGGATGTTCATGCGCTTGCTGAGTTCGCGCTCGATGTAGAAGCACTCGGGCGCCTTGATGTCTTCGAGGTTGATGCCGCCCAGCGTGGGCTCCAGCGCCGCGATGATTTCGATGAGCTTGTCGGGGTCGCGTTCGGCCAGTTCGATGTCGAACACGTCGACGCCCGCGAACTTCTTGAACAGGCAGCCCTTGCCTTCCATCACCGGCTTGCTGGCCAGCGGGCCGATGTCACCCAGGCCCAGCACGGCCGTGCCGTTGGTGATCACCGCGACCAGGTTGCCGCGCGAGGTGAAGTCAAACGCCTTGGAAGGGTCGGCGGCGATGTCAAGGCACGGGTAAGCCACGCCCGGCGAGTAGGCCAGCGACAGGTCGCGCTGGTTGGACAAAGGCTTGGTGGGGGTGACCGAAATCTTGCCCCGGGTGGGGTTGCGGTGGTATTCGCGCGCAGCGTCGCGCAGGGCCTGTTCGGCGGCGGAAATGTTCTGTGTCATGCGGAAATCCTGGAAGTCCTGGGCGGAAAGCAAAAACAAGGGTACCCGATGGCGTGGGCGGCGGACATGCAGGTTTATGCGTATGCAGCATGAAGCCAAAACCCCCTGGCAGCCGTGGCGGACAGGGGGCGGGGCCACGCGGGCAGTGGCAGGTTTTCGGCAGCGGGCAGGCGGGATGCTAGTGGGCGTCGGCCTGGCGTGCGGCGTTGACAGCGGCGGAGGTGTCGCGGCTGGCGCCATTGAAGAAAACGTTCAGGGCCACCGCCGTGATCGAGGCCAGGAGGATACCGGATTCGATCAGCGGGTGGATGGCGTGCGGCATCCACTGGCGGAAGTTGGGTGCGATCAGCGGCACCATGCCCACGCCGATGGAAACGGCCACGATCATGGCGTTGAAGCGGTTGGTCTTGAAGTCCACCCCGCCCAGGATGCGGATGCCCGTGGCCGCCACCATGCCGAACATCACCAGCCCCGCGCCGCCCAGCACCATGGTGGGCAGCGACTCGACCAGTGCGGCCATCTTGGGCAGCACGCCCAGCACGATCAGGATCACACCACCCGCCACGCACACAAAGCGGCTCTTGACGCCGGTGACGGCGACCAGCCCCACGTTCTGCGAGAAGCTGGTGTACGGAAAGGTGTTGAAGATGCCGCCCAGCAGCGTGCCCAGGCCATCGGTGCGCAGGCCGCGCGTGAGGGCTGCCTGGTCCACCTTGCGGTCGGTCATCTCGCCCAGGGCCAGGAACATGCCGGTGGATTCGATCATGACCACGATCATCACCAGCGTCATGGTCAGGATCAGGATGGGGTCGAACACGGGGCCGGCAATCTCGAACGGCAGCACCAGATCAAACCACTGCGCCTTGGCCACCTTGTCGAAGTTCATCATGCCCAGCGCCACGGCCACCACGGCACCAATGACGATGCCCAGCAGCACCGAGATGTTGGCGACGAAGCCCTTGGCAAACTTGGCAATCAGCAGGATGGACAGCAGCACCAGGCCCGAGATGCCCACACCGGTCAGGTCGGCGTACTTGGGGTTGGGCACCGTGGGCACCACCGCAAACCCCTTGGGCACCGGTGGCAGTGACGAGCCGGGGGCTCCGGCAGCAGCCTGCGCATCGGCCAGCCACTTGAGGTGCTCGGGGTTGGGCACGCTGGGCGCCGTGGGGCCCACGGGGTTGCCAAAGATCCAGTTGATGCCCACGCGCATCAGGCTGATGCCGATGACTGCAATGATGGTGCCGGTGACCACCGGCGGGAAGAAACGGAGCATGCGGCTCACCAGCGGAGCGATCAGGATGGAGATGACACCCGCCCCGATCACCGAGCCAAAGATCAGCCCGGCCCCGGCGGTGCCGCCGGTGGTCTGCGCCATCGAGATCATGGGCGCCACAGAGGCAAAGGTCACCCCCATCATCACCGGCAGCTGAATGCCAAACCAGCGCGAGGCGCCCAGCGCCTGGATCAGCGTGACCAGCCCGCACACAAACAGGTCGGCCGAGATCAGCTTGGCCACCTGGTCGGGCGTGAGGTTGAGCGCGCGGCCCACGATGAGCGGCACCGCCACGGCACCCGTATACATCACCAGCACATGCTGCAGGCCCAGCGCCGTGAGTCGCCCCAGGGGCAGGTGTTCGTCCACGGGGTGTACGGGCGGGTTCATGGGTGTCCTTCGGGGGTTGGTTTTTGAATACGGAATGGAAACCTGTGCCGAATGGTGCACAGATGTCCATACAAAAATCGTATACAAAATGACCGAGAGCGCTTATCCCGGTTAACCCTTAGAAGGGCGCAGCAAAGTACCCGCCTGCCGTGGACGCAGGCGATGGGAAGGTTGGGGGCCGGGGCGTGCCCGGCGTGGGCTAGCCCAGGTCCGTGGATGCAGACTTGGTGCGTTGACTGGTCAGCGGTGCCAGCGACTCGCGCAGGCGGTCGCGCACCAGCGGCTGGCCGGGGTTGAGGGCGCCTTCCACATGGCCAATGTGGGCGAGCATGCGTTCGCGGGCCAGGGTGGTGTTGCCGGCCTCCAGCGCCTCCACAATGGCGGCATGCTCCGCACAAGACTGGCCGGCCGCGTGCTGCGACTGGTACAGCGACGCGGCCAAGGTGGTGCGCGCCGTGAGGTCGCGCAGGATGTCGCTCAGGCTGCGGTGGCCCATTGCCTCGGCCAGGCAGACGTGGAAGTCTGCGAGCAAAAAAGCGCGTGTGGCAGCGTCAGCTCCTTCGATGGCCTGCTGTTCGTCGGCGATGTGCGCACGCAGGCGGCGGGTCACGCTCTGCAGCGGGCGGCCCGCATCGGCCAGGATGCCCGACTCGATGATGCGCCGGGCGGAGAACGCGTCGCGTGCATCCTCCACCGAGGGCTCCACCACGTACCAGCCCCGGCGCGAGCGCACTTCCACAAAGCCCCGTGCCTGCAGCTGCATCAGGGCCTCGCGCACCAGCGTGCGGCTCACGCCGAACAGATCGGCCAGCTCCTGCTCGCCCAGGCGCTCGCCGGGCGAGAGTTTTTGCGCCAGGATGGATTCCACCACCTGCTGGGCGATCTGGGTCTGGTTGATGCTCATGGCGGGATTGTCGCGTGCTGTGCAGGGAGGCCTGCCCGATCAGGCACGCGGCGAGGGTGGCTCGCGGCCATCCAGCACGGCGTGGGCGCGTTCGCGGTCGATGTCGCCTTCCCAGGCTGCCACGGCCACGGTGGCGACACAGTTGCCAATGAGGTTGCCCAGCGCGCGGGCGATGCCCATGAACCAGTCCACCGACAACACCAGCACCAGGCCAATCGCCGGGATGGCAGGGATGGCCTGCAAGGTGGCTGCCAGCACGACGATGGCCGAGCCGGGCACGCCATGTGCGCCCTTGGAGGTGACCAGGGAGATCGCCAGGATCGTCAGCAGGTCGGCCATGGAAATCGGCGTGTTGGTGGCCTGGGCGATGAACACGGCGGCCAGTGTGATGTAGATCGAGAACGCGTCCAGGTTGAACGAGTAGCCCGTGGGGATCACCAGGCCCACGGTCGAATCGCGGATGCCCATGTGCTTGAGCTTGGCCATGATCTGGGGCAGCACGCTGTCGGACGACGTGGTGGCAAACACCACGGCCAGTTCCTCGCGCAGATAGCGCAGCAGCTTGAACAGGCTGAAGCCCGACACCCGCATGATGAGGCCCAGCACCACCACGACGAAGATGACCACCGCGGCGTAGAACAGCGCCACCAGCATGCCCAGCTGCTTGAGGGAACCCAGGCCGTATTTGCCCACGGTGAACGCGATGGCGCCCAGCACACCCAACGGTGCGAGCTTGATGATCAGGCCCATGGTCTTGAACAGCACATGCGACAGGTGATCGATCAGGCCGGTGACCCGCGCCCCGCGCTCACCGATCAATGCCAGGGCGCAGCCAAAAACGATGGAGAACAGCAGTACCTGCAGCACATCGCCGTTGGCAAACGCGCTCACGGCGGTGGTGGGAATGAGCTTGAGCAAGAAATCGGTGAAGCCGCCCCCGGTGAGCTTGCTGGCGTTTTCGGCGTAGGCACCCATGGCTTTGGGGTCGAGCGCCTTGGGGTCCACGTTCATGCCCACACCGGGCTCGAACCAGAACGCCAGCGCCAGGCCCAGCACCAGGGCGATGGAGGTGACCACCTCGAAGTAGATCAGCGATTTGACGCCCACCCGGCCTACCCGCTGCAGGTCGCCAGTGCCTGCAATGCCATGCACCACCACGCAGAAGACGATGAGCGGGATGAGCATCTTGATGAGCTTGATGAAGCCATCTCCCAGGGGCTTGAGCGCAATGGCGGTGTCGGGCCACACAAGGCCCACCACCACACCGGCTATCAAGGCCAGCACCACCTGACCAAAAAGGGATTTGAAAAACCGGGGCATGCCAACTCCTTCAGTAGCTTTTTGAACGCAAATCTTGCATACAAGAACTGTAGGCAAGTCTGAAGAGTGGCGGTATGAGGGTATGCCCGCATGGGGTTGCCAGAGGCGGCAATAAAAAGGCCACGCCCTTGTGGGGCGTGGCCTCGCAAATGTTGACAAGCACAGACTGCCCGCATGAAGCGGGCGCTGGCAATCAGTAGCCGAGGGTCTTGCCGTCGGGGTTGCGGGGGTCCGAGTAGCCGTACAGCGCGCCGCCACGGATCTGGATGGTCTGCGTGCGTCCCATCGAAGGCTTGACCGCGATGTTGTGGCCGCGTTGCTTGAGCAGGGCAATGGTGTCGGGCGAGAGGCCCTTTTCCACGCGCAGCTCGTCCGGCGTCCACTGGTGGTGCACGCGGGGTGCCGCTGCGGCCTCCGCAGGGTTCATGCCGAAGTCGATGGTGTTGACCACCGTCTGCAGCACCGTGGTGATGATGCGCGCGCCGCCGGGGCTTCCAGTGACCAGCGTGGGCTTGCCGTCCTTGAGCACCAGGGTGGGCGCCATCGACGACAGGGGGCGCTTCTTGGCGGCCACTGCGTTCGCGTCACCGCCGACTAGGCCATAGGCATTGGCCACGCCGGGCTTGGCCGAGAAGTCGTCCATCTCGTTGTTGAGCAGGATGCCCGTGCCCTTGGCCACGATGCCGCTGCCGAAGTTGGTGTTCAGCGTGTACGTCACGGCCACGGCGTTGCCTGCCTTGTCCACCACGCTGTAGTGGGTGGTCTGGTCGCTCTCATACGGCTGGGGCTGGCCGGGCTTGATCTCCTTGGCCGGGCGTGCGCGGTTGGGGTCGATGCCCTTGGCCAGCGATTCGGCATAGCGCTTGGAGGTCAGGCCCTTCAGCGGGATCTTCACGAAGTCTGGGTCGCCCAGGTATTCGGAGCGGTCGGCGTATGCCAGCTTGCTGCTCTCGGCCATGTAGTGGATGGTCTGCGCGCTGTTGGGGCCCCACTGGGCCAGGGGCAGGGACTCCAGCATGTTCAGGATCTGCACCAGGTGCGGGCCGCCCGAGGAGGGTGGGGGCATGGTCACGATCTCGTAGCCACGGTAGGTGCCACGCGTGGGGACGCGTTCGGCCACCTTGTATTCGCGCAGGTCTTGCAGGGTGATGGCGCCTGCGTGGGGTGCCATTTCGGCGGCGATCTTCTGGGCGATCTCGCCTTCGTAGAACGCCTTGGCGCCCTGCTGGGCAATCAGGCGCATGGATTGCGCCAGGTCTTTTTGCACCAGCGGGTCACCCACCTTCAGGGGTTCGCCGTTCTTCCAGAAGATGGCCTGGGTGGCAGGCCACTTGCCCATGTTCTTCTTCTCTTGCTGCAGGATCTTGGCGAGCGTTTCGCTCACCGGGAAGCCCTTGTCCGCCAGTTCGATGGCCGGGGCGATCACACGCGACAGGGGCAGGGTGCCCCAGCTCTTGAGTGCGTGTTCCATGCCCGCCACGGTGCCGGGAACGCCCACGGCATAGTGGGTGTACAGCGACTTGCCGTCCACCACATTGCCCTTGGCGTCCAGGTACATGTCGCGCGTGGCCTTCGATGGCGCCACTTCGCGGAAGTCGAGGGCCACGCTCTTGCCGGTCTTGGCGTCATGCACCATCATGAAGCCGCCACCACCCAGGTTGCCCGCATTGGGCAGGGCCACGGCCAGCGCAAAGCCAATGCCCACGGCCGCATCCACAGCGTTGCCACCGGCCTTGAGGATGTCCAGGCCAATCTGCGAGGCCAGCTCCTGCTCGGAGGCGACCATGCCATTGCGTGCCACCACGGGGTGGAACACATCCATGTCGAAGTCGTAAGCTGCACTGGCGGCCTGGGCCGAGGCGGTCTGCTGCACTGCGGACGCGGGTGCAGCCGTGGCTACCGGCGGCGTGCTGCCGCAGGCCGTGAGGCTGGCCAGGGCCAGCACAACGCTGCCAGCCAGCAGCGTATGACGAATGTTCATGGGATATCTCCTGGTGTGTGGAATCTGGAAATGACAACGGGCGCACCCAGTGGATGGATGCGCCCGCGCCAGTGTAGGTCGGTCAAAGGGCTGCCAGAGGCAATCTCGCCATGACATTGAAGCGCAGCACTGATGTGCTGCGTGCATTACTCATTGCCCTGTGGGCCCTCAGGCGAGCAAGTCGCTCAATGTCCGCGCAATCACCTTGGTGGCGCGGCGCAGGTCTTCGAGCTGCAGGCGCTCGTCGGCGCGCTTGGCGTGCGATTCGAGGACCGTGCGGGGGCCTGCACCGTAAATCACGCCGGGAATGCCGCGCTCCACATACAGGCGCACATCGGTGTACAGCGGCGTGCCCACGGCGGGTACCGGTTCACCGATCACGGCCTGGGCATGTTGCTGGATCGCATCGACCAGGGGCTTGTTGCCCGCCAGCGGCGTCATCGCGTTGGCCAGCAGCAGGCGCTTGATCTCCACGCTGATACCGGCGCTCTCACCTGCAGCCTGTTCGATCACGCGGCGGATGTTGGCTTCCACCTCCACCGGGTTTTCCTCGGGGATCATGCGGCGGTCGAGCTTGAACATCACCTTGCCGGGTACGACGTTGGTGTTGGTGCCGCCCTCGATGCGGCCCACGTTCAGGTAAGGGTGTTTGATCCCCTCGACCTTGGACGTGACCTTCTTGTACTCGTTGTTCTGTGCGTACAGCGCGTTCAGGATGTGCACGGCGCCCTGCAGGGCATCTACTCCGGTGTGGGGCACGGCGGCATGGGCCATCTTGCCGTGCACCGTCACTTCCATCTGCAGGCAGCCGTTGTGTGCGGTGACCACTTCGTAGCTGAAGCCTGCGGCAATCATCAGGTCGGGCTTCGTCAACCCCTTTTGCAGCAGCCAGCCGGGGCCGAGTTCGCCGCCAAACTCTTCGTCGTAGGTGAAGTGCAGCTCCACCGCGCCCTGGGCGGGCTTGGCCACGGCTTCGAGGGCGCGCACCGCAAAGGTGAAGCTTGCAAAGTCGCTCTTGCTCACGGCGGTGGCGCGGCCGTACATGGCGCCATCGACGATCTCGGCGCCATAGGGGTCGTGTGTCCAGCCTTCGCCGGGCGGCACAACGTCACCGTGGGCGTTCAGGGCGATGGTCTTGCCGCCGCTGCCGTACGGTCTGCGCACGATGAGGTTGGTGATGGATTCCATGCCGTAGGCCAACACATCGGCGGCGGGCACGGCGTGCTTTTCGGCCTCGTAGCCAAAGTCCTTCAGCAGCTCGGCGGTGCGCTCCGCATGGGGCGCGTTGTTGCCGGGGGGCGTGTCGGTGGGTACGCGCACCAGGGCCTGCAGAAAGCGCACTTCTTCGTCAAAGTGCTGGTCGATCCAGGCGTCCAGCGCGGCGTGGTGGTTCGGGGTGGTCATGGTTGTTGTTCCTCGGCAAGCTGGTGCAGCACCTGGGTGAAGGCGTCCACGGCCAGCTGCATGTCGTTGTTGGTGGTGGATTCGAGCGGGTTGTGGCTGATGCCGGAGTTTTCCCCGCGCACAAACAGCATGGCCTGCGGCATGATTTCGTGCAGCTTCATGGCATCGTGGCCTGCCCCACTGGGCATGCGGAACACGGGCACGCCCACGTGGTCCACAGCACGCTCCCACTGGTGCTGCAGGGCCGGGGCGCTGGGGGCTGCTGCGGCGCGCATGGATTCCTCCAGCGTGTAGCGCAGGCCGCGCCGGGCAGCGATCCGGCCCAGCTGGTCCAGCACATCGCGCACCAGTGCGTCCCGTTGCGGATCGGTGGGCGCACGCAGGTCCAGGCTGAACTGGCAGCGGCCCGGCACCACATTGATGGAGCCGCCAGGCACGTTGAGCAGGCCGATCGTGCCCACCGAGTCACCGTCCTGGGCGGCGCGCTGCTCGATGTACAACGCCAGCTCTGCCACAGCCACGGCCGCATCGCGGCGGCGGTCCATGGGGGTGGTGCCTGCGTGGCTCGCGGTGCCGATCATCTCGCCCACAAACCGCACACCCCCATTGATGGAGGTGACCACGCCCAGCGGCAGATCCAGCTCGTTGAGCACCGGGCCCTGTTCGATGTGGACTTCAATGAAGCCCAGGTACTGCGCGGGGTCGCGCTGCAGCTTGGCAATGTCGTCGATGCACAACCCAGCGTGCTGCATGGCCGCGCGCATGGTCACGCCATCGACATCCTTCTGGTCCAGCCAGGCGGGGTTGAAGTGACCGATGAGCGCGCCCGAACCCAGGAAGGTGGCCTTGTAGCGCTGGCCTTCCTCTTCGGCAAAGGCAATCACCTCGATGCCAAACGGCAGGCGCCGGCCCGCGCGGTGCAGTTCGCGCACGCAAGCCATCGGCACAAAGATGCCCAGGCGCCCGTCGTACTTGCCGCCATTGCGCACGGTGTCGTAGTGCGAGCCCGTCATGAGGTACTTCGCCCCGGGTGTTGCGGCGCGATACCGCCCCACGACGTTGCCCACGGCGTCCACCTCGACCTCATCAAAGCCGCAGTCGCGCATCCAGTGGCTGATGCGCTGGGCGCAGGCCCGGTGGGCGTCGGTGAGGTAGGTGACGGTGAGCTGGCCCTTTTCGGCAAAGCCGGGGTCGGAGTGTTCGGCCAGCTTTTCATGCCAGTCCCACACGTCATTGCCCAACAGGGGTTCGGCGGCGAACTTGTCGTTCAGGCGGATCTCGGCGATGCGGTGGATGTTGCGCAAGGCCTCTGCCACCTCGAATTCAGGGTGGTTATCGAGCCGTCGCGCAAAGGTGTCGATGATCTGCTGCTTGTTCAACCCCGCGCCACGCGGTCCGCGCACGGCCAGAATGAAGGGGAAACCAAAGCGTGCGTTGTAGTCCGCATTGAGCTGCTGGATGCGCGCAAATTCTTCGGGCGTGCACTGGGTCAGGCCCGCCTTGGACTGCTCGTTGGTCGATTCAGCCGTAAGGCTTTTCGCCACCATGGCCTTGCCCGCCAGCTCGGGGTGGGCGCGGATCAGGCCCAGCTGCGCCCCGGTGCTGGCGGTGCGCACCGCGTGGGCCAGGGCGTGCTTGAGGTGTGCCAGCGAGCGGAACGGCCGTTGGGTGAGCGCCTGCTCGGCAATCCAGGGGGAATGCTCGTACACGCCGTCCAGCGCCTCCATGGCCTGCGCGGGCGTGGCGGCGTTCAGTTGGTCAAGGGTCCATGCCATGGTCATCAGGCCTTTGTGGTGGGATAGGGGTGCACGGCCTTCCAGTGGCGCGCGATGTCGATGCGGCGGGCCACCCACACCTTGTCGTGTTGTGCGATGTGGTCCAGAAAGCGCTGCAGCGCCGTGATGCGGCCCGGGCGGCCCAGCAGGCGGCAGTGCATGCCAATGCTCATCATCTTGGGTGCGTTCTCGCCAGCCGGGTCGCCCTCGGCATACAGCGCATCGAACGTGTCCTTCATGTACTGGAAGAACGGGTCGGCGTGCGAATAGCCCTGGGGCAGCGCAAAGCGCATGTCGTTGCAATCGAGCGTGTAGGGCACGATGAGCTGGGGCACCACGCTGCCGTCGGTCTTTTGCACCTTCATCCAGAAGGGAAGGTCGTCCCCGTAGTAGTCGCTGTCGTATTCAAAGCCGCCGTAGTCGGCCACCAGTCGGTGGGTGTTGGGGCTGTCGCGGCCGGTGTACCAGCCCAGGCCGTGCACCTGGCCTTCCGAGCCTCCTCGTGGGCCCGTCAGGCGCTCGATGATGGCCATGGCCTCGGCCATGTGCGCGCGCTCGACGTCTTCTGGGATGTGCTGGTAGTGGATCCACTTGAGGCCATGGCAGGCAATCTCGTGGCCCAGCTCCACAAACGCCGCAGTGAGGTCGGGGTGGCGTTGCAGGGCCGTGGACACGCCAAACACCGTGAGGGGCAGCTGGCGCTTTTCAAACTCGCGCAGGATGCGCCACACGCCAGCGCGCGATCCGTATTCATAAATGCCCTCCATGCTCATGTGCCGCTCGGGGTAGCTGGCCGGGTTGAACATTTCGGACAGGAACTGCTCGCTGCCCGCATCGCCATGCAGCACCGCGTTTTCGCCGCCCTCTTCGTAGTTCAGGACGAATTGCACGGCAATGCGCGCGCTACCGGGCCACTGCGCATGGGGCGGGGTCTTGCCGTAGCCAATAAGGTCGCGGGGGTAGGCCTGGGTGGTGTCGTAGATCATGTTGGGGTGGTTTTCAAGGGGCCAGGGCGGCGGCCAGATCGCTGGCAGGGCGCTTGCGGTCAAAGGTCAGGCTGGCTTCGACATGTTCGAGGTGGCTTTGCATCAGGGCGACGGCACGTTCTTCGTCGCGCGCGGCCAGGGCCGCCACGATGTCGGCGTGCTCCTCGTGCGAGTGTTCGGCGGCGCTGGCTGACTGGTACATCAGCGTGATGAGGGCACAGCGCGAGATCAGGTCGCCCAGCATCTGCGCCAGCACCTCGTTGCCCATTAGCTCGGCCATGCGCACATGAAAGTCGCCCAGCAACTCGGTGCGGGTGCTGGCGTCGTGTGTGCCCATGGCGGTCTTCTCGCTGGCCACGTGGGCGCGCAGGGCCTTGAGCTTGGCGGGCGTCACGCTGCGCACAAAGGCGCGGGTCATTTCGGTTTCCAGCATGCGGCGCACGGCAAACACTTGGCGTGCCTCCTCGACCGAGGGCGTGGCCACAAATGCGCCCCGTGCGGGCTCCAGCGTGACCAGCCGGTTCTGTGCCAGCTGGAACAGCGCCTGGCGCACCAGCGTGCGCGACACGCCAAAGTGGTCGGCCAGCTTTTGCTCGGCCAGCTTGGTGCCGGGTTGCAGGCGGTGCTCTACGATGGCGCGGGTCAGCGCTTCGACAATGGCGCTGGTGGAGGAAGATTCCATGGCTGCATGATACGGTGGATGGTGAAAAGTGTATACACTTTTGGTCTACACACTGCGATCTGGCAATCGTCGCCGATTGGACAGACTCTTACTTCAGGAGATTCCCCCATGGGATTGAGCACCCACGTTCTGGACACCATGAACGGCTGCCCTGCGGCCGGCATGGAGGTGGCCCTGTATTCCACCGACGGCGACAACGCCACCCTCATCAAGCGCCTGGTGCTGAACCATGACGGCCGTACCGATGCGCCGCTGTTCGACAACGCCAGCCTGCGCACTGGTACCTACCGGTTGCGCTTTGATGTGGCGGGTTACTTCAAGGCCCGGGGCGTGCAGCTGCCCGAGCCGAATTTTCTGAACCAGGTGAGCCTGGACTTCGGCATTGCGCATGCCGACCAGCACTACCACGTGCCGCTGCTGGTCAGCCCCTGGAGCTATTCGACCTACCGGGGCTCGTAGTGTGAAGCCCCCTGAGTCGCTTCGCGCCTTCCCCCTCAAGGGGACGCCGCCAGCGCGGCGGGGCGGCCCTTGCGCGGCGGCCCTGGCCTAAGCAGCGACAGTTGCCAGGGTCGGTGTGTATCCGCACTACTAGCGCGCGGGTAAAACGCCAGCTTCTAAAGCTGCCCTTCAGTCAGCGTATCGAGCTGAAAGTGCCCGCTCTTGTCCCACAGCCAGGTCTCGGTGTAGGTGACCTTGCCCATGCGGGCCGGGACAGGGAACGGGGCTGCAGCGCGCACTGTGCGCTCGATCTCGGTGACCACCTCGGGGGCATGGCGCGGGGCGCGCATCCAGTGCAGGCGGGTGATCTTGCCCGCGCGGTCGATGTCGAGCTGCAGCACGCCAATGGCATACAGCTGCGGCGGCAGTTTGCCTTTGAAGATGCGTTCGCGGTTCAGGCCATACAGGTGCGTGGCGGCGTCCTGGCGGTAGGCCAGCGGTGTGGCAGCGGCCGAGGGTCGCGCAGATCCGGCCGTGGCGGGCACGGGGCCCTTGACGCCGCTGGCATCGGGGCCGGTGGAGGGGACGCTGTCGGGCGCGGGGGCTGGCGTGGGCTCTGGCGGGGACTTGCAGGCCGAGACCAGCGCCGCACCCACGGCCATGATGCCTGCCAGCAACCAGTGGCTGCGCTTTCCGGTGGAGCGGGGAGAGGGCGTGTCGGGCATGGTGTGAAAGGTTCTTGAGGCTGCGGGCACGATAACCCAGCGGCGAAAGTGGTACGTTACAAAATGACGACGGCTGCAAAGGGGGCTGCAACAGCAGCCTCACCGGAGGGTGAGCCGCTTGCCTGGCCCCGTTTTGCGTCCGTCACGAAAAGGATCGCGGTGACAAATTTGCAAATGCTGCTGGACGGCCTGGAGGCCGCGCCAGCCTGTCTGGTGACCGTGGAGTCTACCCAAGGGTCTGTGCCCCGGGAGCCCGGCGCCTGGATGGCGGTATTTGCCGACCAGCTGGTGGGCACCATCGGCGGCGGGCATCTGGAGCTGCAGGCGATTGCCGAAGCACGCCGCCGCTTGGCGGGTGGGCCGGTCACTGCGCCGGGGCCGATGCGGTTTGCACTGGGCCCGGCGCTGGGCCAGTGCTGCGGCGGGGTGGTGCACCTGGGTTTTGAGTTGCTCACAGCGCAAGACGTACCAAACCTGGCCCAGCGATTGGCGCCCCGCCTGCATCCAGTGGCCCTGTTTGGCGGCGGGCATGTAGGCCACGCGCTGGCCCGCGTGCTGGCGCCACTGCCCTTTGCGCTGACCTGGATCGACAGCCGGGACGGCATATTCCCGTCCGACCCGCCCGAGGGTGTGGTCTGCGAGCACTCCGAGCCGGTGCAACTCGCCGTGCCCCGCCTGGCACCCGGCAGCCGCGTGCTGATCATGAGCTTCAGCCATGCCGAAGACCTGGACGTGGTGGCCGCCTGCCTGCGCCGCCAGCGCGAGCAGGGCGACCTGCCGTTCATCGGGCTGATTGGCAGCCAAACCAAATGGGCCACCTTCAGCAACCGCCTGCATGGGCGCGGGTTCGCACCCGAGGAGCTGGCGCAGGTGACCTGTCCCATCGGCATTCCCGGCATCGGGGGCAAGGAGCCCGAGGTGATTGCCGTGGCCGTGGCAGCGCAGTTGCTGCAGACGCTACCGCCCATGCCAAAGGCCGGGAAATGAGGGTAACTCCGACCCCGAATGCCCCAGCTTGGGGCTGGAATCGGGAACAATTCCTGCATACACTTTGACGTACCGGTCGCAGCGGTGCCCCGGCCAGCAACCCACTGGCCAAGGTGCGCGACCTCAATGTCTGCTCAGAGCGCCCGCAGTGGTGAGCAGGTTTGCTGTTGTGGCGCGCACGCGCTACCAAGGTTGAGATATGGAAAGCTACTTTCTCGACTGGGCCAACCTGCTTTTGCGCTGGGTCCATGTCATTACGGCCATCGCCTGGATCGGCTCGTCGTTCTATTTCGTTTTTCTGGACAGCAGCCTCACGCCGCCTGAGGACGAAGACCTCAAGAAACAAGGCGTGAGCGGCGAGCTCTGGGCCGTGCACGGCGGCGGGTTTTACCACCCCGTCAAGTTCGCGGTGTCGCCGCCGCAGTTACCCAAACACCTGCACTGGTTCTTCTGGGAGAGCTACAGCACCTGGATCAGCGGGTTTGCGCTGTTCACCGTGTCCTACCTCTACAGCGCCAGCACCTACCTCATCGACAAGTCGCGCATGGACTGGGCGCCCGCCACCGCCATCGTGGTGGCGCTGGGCTTCTTTGTGGTGTTCTGGCTGCTGTACGACGCCATCTGCCGCATCTTCGGCCAGCGCAAGAACGGCGACGCCATCGTGGGTGCGCTGGTGCTGGTGCTGGTGTGCGTGGCCTCGTGGCTGGCCTGCCACTGGTTTGCGGGCCGTGCGGCCTTCCTGCTGGTGGGGGCGATGATCGCCACATCCATGAGCGCGAATGTGTTCTTCTGGATCATCCCTGGCCAGCGCACGGTCATCAGCCAGATCAAGGCCGGCCAGCCCGTGGACCCGATCCACGGCAAACGCGGCAAGCAGCGCAGCGTGCACAACACCTATTTCACGCTGCCCGTGCTGTTTGCGATGCTGAGCAACCACTACAGCTTCACCTGGAGCCACCCGCAAAACTGGCTGGTGCTGATCCTGATGATGTTCGCGGGCGCGGCCATCCGCCAGTTCTTTGTGATGCGCCACGGCTACAAGCTGGGCCGCAACGGCAACCCGCTGCCGTATGCGCTGGTGGGTGTGGCCGTGATCGTGGGCGCCATTGTGTGGATGCGCCCCGCACCGGTGGCCACCCCCGTGGCGAATGCTCCTGTTTCAGGAGCTACCAGCGCAGATAAAACCGGCGCTAGCGGCCAAAATGACTTCAAGGCCGTGCAGGCGGTGCTGGAACAGCGCTGCTACATGTGCCACGGCGAGCAGGTGCAGATGAAGAACCTGCGGCTTGATTCGCCCGACAGCGTGAAGCAACACGCCCAGGCCATCTACCAGCAGGCCGTGGTGCAAAAGCTCATGCCTATGAATAACGCGACGGGTATCACCGACGCGGAGCGTGCGCTGATTGGGAAGTGGTTTGAGGCGGGGGCGCCTACGGGGCCTTGAGGGAGTCAAGTGCTGCGGCAGTTAGAAGCGGACGGTCAATGCTGACACTGAGTCGCGAGTGGCAGCTCGCCGACGCTTCTCGGAACTAGCAATAGGTTAGACCTCATTCGGTGGCGTCTCATCAAGCACCGACCAAACGCGCAACCCCTCGGCACGTGCAGCATTGGCCAATTCTCGATCGGCCGTAGTCAAGACCGTCTTCGACTCTCTAGCCAAGCTTGCATAGTTCCCATACTTCAGGCTCGCCAACTGAAGCGCATCTGAATAATCGAGCCCAGTGCGAATCGCTAGCTCGCGAACCAACGGATAGTAGTCACGATCGTGAAGTGCGATTTCTGGCAACGTCCGTTGCATTCCCGAATACCAAATAGTCAGCTCATGAGCTGCCGCCAAGTACTCATCTCGACTTAGAACTTTGACCCTTCGCCACTTAGTTTTCAGAACACTAAGAGCCTCATGGAAGCAAAACTCCGTCGTGTAAACGGTTGGCCGTCGATTGAAGTATTCACGAACCGCCGAAGCACCTGGGTCGTTGACGTAAAGTAGAACCAGTGCGGAAGCGTCGAAGAACTCGGCGCGAGCAAAGACTGTATTCATGAGGCCTACCGTTTGAGATGAGAGGCATGACCCGGCTTGCTGGGGCATGTCCTATCGATTGAGGGTTGGAGCGCATTGTCGGGCTCCGGACACTGCGCGGCTTGGACTGCAAGCCAGCGCGTAGCGAGTCAACCGCAGCTTCGGGCCCGAAGCGGACTTGTTTGCCCTAAGCCGTGCGGTGTCAATGACAGCCTGACGTTGAGCCAGAACACCGCTTTCTGCGTCGGCGTTGAGTCCCTGGGACGCGGTCCAAACAGTCCCTACGCCGCCAACACATCCTGCAGCGCCCGCGTCGCAGCCAACGCCCCCAGGCTCGACTCGGTGAACCCGCCATGCAGCACCACCCCCGTGGCTGCCTGCTTCGCCTCATGTTTGGCGACGGCAGCCAGGTTGGCCACTTCTTCTGCGTGCCGGAAGCGCCCGGGCGTGATGCGCACGGCGCCAATGGCCAGCGTGGTGCACGGAAAGAACCGCTGCACGCCATGCCGGTCTTCGGCCTGGATGCCGCCAGCCAGCCGGGCGCTGTCGTCAAACAGCGTGATGGCCTCGCGTGCGAACTCATCCACGATGTTCTTGCAGCGCTGCAGCCAGTTGCTGCTCTGAAAGATCAGCATGAAGTCGTCTCCGCCCACATGGCCCACAAAGTCGCTGCGCGCATCGCAGTGGGCCGTGGCCAGGCGCGCCACCAGGCGGATCATCTGGTCGCCGCGCCAGTAGCCGTAGTGGTCGTTGAAGGGCTTGAAGTTGTTCAGGTCCGCATAGCAGGCCACGAACTCGGTACCGCTTTCCAGCAAGCGCTGGATGTGCAGGCTGATGGGGATGTTGCCGGGCAAAAAGGTCAGCGGATTGGCGTGGCGCGCGGCCTCGATGCGGGTCTCGGTCACGGCGCGCACCAGCTGGTCGCCGGTGCCCAGGCCCAGGTAGCGGCCGTTGTCGGTGACGATGTAGCCGTCGCTCAGGTAGCGCTGGTCCTGCGAGGTGAGGATGCCCACGAGCTGGTCCACATCGCAGTCCAGCTCCACCACGCGCGGTGCCAGGTTGGCAAACGCCAGGCAGGACTTGCGGCCATGCACCTCGCGGAAGTACGGCGTAGCGTAGTGGTTCATGAACTGCTGGCGGTTGATGAGGGCCACGGGGCGCGACCCGTCCACCACCGCCAGCGCATGCAGGTCCGTGTGCTGGCGGAACAGGGCGGCCACGGCGTCGTTGTTGGTGGCGGGCGCTGCGGTGGGCGCCTGCACCACCAGCAGGCTGCGCAGGATGCCCGGGCGCGCAGTCTGGCCCAGGTGCGGCAGCACGGCCACGCGGCGGTCGTGCATGACCTCCAGCGCTGCGTCGTCCACCGCCTCGCGCGGCGCCATGGCGGGGCGGCCCAGCAGCCAGCCCTGGCCCAGGGGGATGTCCAGGTCGCGCAGCGCGCGCAGGTCGTCGCGGGTTTCGATGCCCTCTGCGATGAGCTGGGTGCCGAACACATCGGCAATGCCCTTGATGGCCTGCAGCATCTGCAGGTTTTCGGGGTGGTCGCTGATGTCGCGGATGAAGTACTTGTCGATCTTCACGAAGTCGGGTTTGACCTCGGACCACAGCCGCAGGCTGGAGCGGCCGTCGCCAAAGTCGTCCAGCGCCAGCCGCGCGCCGCAGGCGTGCACGGCCTTGATGGCTTGGCGCAGCTGGGGCATGTCGGTCACGCGTTCGTGTTCGGTGATTTCCAGCACCAGCATGCGGGCGCTCAGGCCCAGGCTGCGCACGGTGTTGCCCAGCTCGGTAGCGCCGATCAGCTGGACCCCATGCACCAGCGCGTCGGCGCTGATGTTCACAAACAGCCGGCCCGGGGCGTCGTGCCGCCCCCATTGCTCCATCGCGGTATAGACACACAGCAGCTCAAAGTCCTGCAGGATGCCCTCGTGCCGGGCCAGCTCCAGCAGTTTGTCGGGGGTGTGCAAGGGGGTGTTCTGCGGCCCCCGGATCAGCGCTTCGTGTGCGTACACCTGGCCCTCGCGCAGGTCGGCCAGGGGCTGGAACACGCAGTACAGCCCGCCATCGCGCATCAGCCGTGCCAGGGGGCCGGTGCCCTGGCGGGCGGCGGGCGATAGCAGCGCCATCATCGCCTCCAGTCGGCTCCATGGGGTGTTGTGCATGGCTGTTGTGGGTCCCTGAGCAAGGGTGCCGACGATACCGGTGGCGTGTGACAGGCTGGTTACAGCAACGTGACTGGTACGGCCGCTGCACAATGCGCGGCATGCACCCAGAAACCCAGCCAGCCACTCCCTCCCTGCCGGACTACTGCACCCATCCCCGCGCCTTTTTGAAGGCGCTGTTTGACGCCGCCGTGCACAGCGCACAACCCCTGCACGGCATGCGCCAGTGGCTGCCCCAGCCGCCCAGCCGCGAGAGTGGGGGGCGCACGCTGGTGCTGGGCGCTGGCAAGGCGGGCGGCGCCATGGCGCAGGCGCTGGAGGCCCTGTGGCCGCAGGACGCACCCATGTCTGGCTTGGTGGTCACGCGCTACGGGCATGTTCCGCCCCGGCCTGCGGGCGTGCCGCAGCGCATCGAGGTGGTGGAGGCCGCGCACCCCGTGCCCGATGCGGCAGGGCTGGCCGCGGCGCAGCGCATTCTCGATCTGACCCAGGGGCTGACGGAGCACGACCTGGTGCTGTGCCTGATCTCGGGCGGGGGCTCGTCCCTGCTGACCTTGCCCTGCGACGGGGTGATGCTGGAAGACAAGCAGCGCATCAACCGCGCCCTGCTCGACAGTGGTGCGCACATTGGCGAGATGAACTGCGTGCGCAAGCACCTCTCGCGCATCAAGGGCGGACGCCTGGCGGCGGCCTGCGCGCCAGCGCGCGTGGTCACGCTCACGATCAGCGACGTGCCGGGCGACGACCCGTCGGTGATCGCCAGCGGCCCCACCGTGCCGGACGCGACCACCTGCGCCGATGCGCTGGCCATTCTGGTGCGCTATGGCATCGATGTGCCCCCGGCCATCCGCACTGCGCTGGAGGCAGGCCGCCTGGAGACGCCCAAACCCGGCGACGCGCGTTTTGCCGGCCATGCGGTGCACATGATCGCCACGCCCCAGCAGGCGCTGGAGGCCGCCGCCGCGCTGGCCCGTTCAGCGGGGCTGCCTGCGCATGTGCTGTCGGACGAGATGGAGGGAGAGTCGCGCGAGGTGGGCAAGGTGCATGCGGCACTGGCCCGCGCGGTGGCGCGGCGTGGCCAGCCGTTTGCGGCGCCGTGTGTGATCCTGTCGGGGGGCGAGACCACCGTCACCGTCCGTCCGCGTGCACCCGATGTGCCCCGGGGGCGGGGCGGGCGTGCGGGGGAGTTTTGTCTGGGCCTGGCGCAGGCGCTTCAGGGCGAGCCCGCCGTGTGGGCGCTGGCGGCCGACACCGACGGCATCGACGGCAGCGAAGACAACGCGGGGGCCTTTGTGTGCCCCGACACGCTGGCGCGGGCAGGCGCTGCAGGCCTGCGCATCGACGACCACCTGGCGCGCAACGACGCCTGGGGATTTTTTGCGGGGCTGGACGACCTGCTGGTCACCGGCCCCACGCACACCAACGTGAACGATTTTCGAGTGCTACTGATTTTGTAGCCGCTCAGGCATATTGCACTAGCGCCTGGGGCTGCTGGGGCTTGAAGAAGGCCCCAGACGCCCTGTGCAGGCCTCAGAACCGGTGGCGGATGCCCACGCCGAAGCTGTTGCCCTTGGTCTGGTTGGTGATGCGGTCGTTCATGGCCATCACATACACATCGGTGCGCTTGGACAGGAAGTAGTCATACCCCACGGTGAAGGTCTTGCGCGAGATGTCGGTGGCCGTCATCTTGGTCTGCGCCCACGATGCCAGCACCTTGCCGGTGGCGCCTGCGGGCACCGACACGCCCAGCTGCGTCGTCTTGGCCTTGTTGGTGGTGTTGTCGGCCTTGGCCTGGCCGTAGCTGGCAAAGGCCTTCACGATCGCGAAGTCATACGCGCCGCCCAGCATCCAGTCGGTCTTGGTGGTGCCCAGGTAGGTGCTGGGCACGGCGGGGTTGCTCATCTGGTCGCGCTCGTAAAAGCCGGTGAGGGTGACGGGGCCGTTGAAGTACAGCGCGTTGATGCCTACGTTCTTCTTGCTGCTGTCGCCTGCGACCTCGCCAAACTGGTAGTGCAGGTTGGCGGTCAGCCCGCCCAGGTTGGGCGTGCTGTAGATGATTTCGTTGGACCAGCCGGTGTCGGACGGTGTGGTCGAACCCCAGCCCGTGCCGTTGAACAGAGGCACATTCATGTGCAGGATCAGCGGTGCAAAGGTGAACGAGTCGCCCAGCGGGTTCGACAGGATGGACGGCAGGAAGTTGGGCGCCAGACCGCGCCCCACGGTCACGGTGCCCCAGCTGTCGCTCAGTCCCACGTTGGCATCGCGCGAGAAGAACGTGTCGTTGGCAAATCGGCCCTGGATGCCGCTGTCCACCTTGATGAACGAAGTGAGCGCAAAGTTGGCCTTGAGCCCGCCGCCCAGGTCTTCGGTGCCCTTGAATCCGAACCACGATGTGGTCATGCCACCGCTGTTGACCACCTTGCTGCTGCCGGCGTCACCGGCGTTTTTCATGGAGCCCACAAACACATCGGTCAAGCCCATCAGCTGGACGGAGCTCTGGGCTTGGGCGCCGGTGGAGCACAGCAGGGCGCCACCGAGCGATAGAGACAGTGCAATCAGGTTTTTTTTCATGGAGTGATTCCTGGGGAAGAAAGCGCCGGAGGTCCGGCGGGTGCAAGGGGAGACGCGGCCCCTGTTGCACCGTGGTGCAGGGTGGGGCCCGCCGTTGGGGCATCGCAAGTTCCATGCCCTGGTGCAACACCTGTTTACATACTTTTTGGTCGGGTCAGGGCGCACCCATGCACGTTGCTGGCGCAGTTTTCGTGTGTTTTGGCGCAAACCTGGGGCGTGCCGGGCGGGCGACATGGTGCGGCTTTGATGTGGCTCAATGCCACGGGCGCAGCCGCACGGCACAGTGGCTTCCATGCTGCCATCTACCCTTTTTTCTCTGCCCGCTGACACCGAGGTGATCGCCCCCGGCGAAGTGCTGCGCAGGCGCAATGAGGTGCTGACGACGGTGCTGCACCTCGAAAACGGCCGTGTGCTGCGCGGTGTGCTGGACGACGGTTTCCTGCGCCACCAGCTCGGTGCCGTCGAGGGGCCGTTCTGGCTCGACGCCGCGTCGGCCCTGATGGGCCTGCCGCTACCGGTGGACATGGTGGCCGACACGCGTGTGCATGTGCGGCGCATTCCCATCGAGGAGTTTCGCCGCAGCCTGGCCGCCATGCCTGCGGGCGCGCGGGGGCTGCTGCTGGACATGGCGCAGGGCTACCGGCAGCAGTCCGAGCTGGCCGTGAGCCGCCTGGCGCAGGACGCCGAATCGCGCTGCGCGCAGTGGCTGCTGAACCACGCCCAGCCCGACCACAGCGGTGCCATGCAGGTCACCCTGCACCAGCGCAAACGCCTGATTGCGGCGCAGCTGGGCATTGCGCCCGAAACCTTCTCGCGCGTGCTGCGCCACTTGCGCGAGCTGGGCCTGATCCACGGCACTGGCAATGTGCTGGCGCTGCCCCAGCCACGGGCATTGCAGTCGATGGCGGGCTGCTGACACCGCGCTCTTGACGCCCCGCGGCGGCTGTCGGGTTGCGCCTGCCGGCAGCCACGGACTGCCCTTGCGTTGCATTTGCTGACAAGCCCCGCACCCCGGGGTGATGCACCTTGGGTGGTGGCACGTTCTGCGTGGCTGTGGGCGCTGGCACCACGCTGCAGGGCCCTTGCCGCAGTCCGCTTTCATCCCTCCACACACCCTTCCCGTACCCTTCCCGCGCCCCTACGGGCTCAGGGTTTTTCCTTGGCTTTACCCAAGGGTTCCACCCAAGCCCCCGGGCACAGGCCCTGCGTATATTTGTTGGGACATGTCTGCCATGACCCGTCCCCATGCCGAACTTTGATCGTGCCCATCAGCCTGCAAGGGGGAAGCGTCCATGACGCCGCCGCCCGGCCCCAAGGCAGCCCCGGACCTTGATCTGGGCTGGCTGGTGCCCGGCGCCCTGGTGCTGCGGCTGATGCTGGTGGCGGCGCTGGCGGTGGCGCTGTCGGGGGCGGTGGCCGCCTGGCTGGTGACACGGGCCTCCGGGCAGGAGGCCATGCGCCGGGTGGTGAGCCAGCAGACCGACGAGGTCGAGGTGGTGGCCCGGTTGCTGGCCAGCAAGATCGAACAAAGCCAGAAGGTGCTGCGCACCGTGGCCGCAGGCATCACACCGGCGATGCTGGAGTCACCGTCGTCGCTGGAATGGCTGCTGCAGCAGGGCCTGCCTGCGGTGCAGTTCTTCGACACCATGCAGGTCGCCCGCGACAACGGCGAACTGCGCCTGAATTTGCGCGCCGGTCAGATCGAAAAGGCTGCTGACCTGGACCCCACCGAACGCGATGCCCTGCGCCGCACCCTGGTGGATGGCAAGCCCCTGGTGTCCGAGCTGATCGCCGGCCGCCGGGGCGAGGCGCGGGTCATGTTCACCATGCCGTTGCACCGCGAAGACGGCACGGTGGTGGGCGTGGTGGCAGGGGCGTTGCGCCTGCAATCCCAAAGCCTGCTGCCACCGTCGATGACGCTGCCCGCGCGCGATGACTCGCAGCTCATCGTCTTCACCCGCGACGGCACCATCCTGTCGCACTCCGACCCCACCCGCGTGCTGGGCCAGGTGCGTGATGAAGTGGGCCTGGCCCCGGTGTACACGCGCTGGCAAAGCCAGGCACAGCCGGTGGTGGGGCGGGGCATGACCCATGTGCAGTCCGACCACATCGTGAGCATGGCGGGCATGCCGCTGCCGCAGTGGATCGTGGCGCGCGTGAGCCAGTCGCAGGCGCTGCTGGCACCGCTGCGCGGCGCCCAGCGCGAAGCCTGGTGGCTGGCGGTGGCCAGCATGGTGCTGTGCATGTTGCTGGCGGTGGCGCTGATGGGCTGGATGGCCCAGCCGCTGGCGCAGCTGACCTTCAAGGCGCGCCAGTTGCTCAGGACCAGCGCGCGCCAGCAGCCTGCGCAAGATGTGCATTGGCCCCGCGCAGGCGGCGAGGTGGGCGAACTGGTGCGGGTGTTCCAGGGCCTGGTGCAGCAGGGCAGCCTGCAGCAGTCGCGCAAGGACACGGTGGTTGGCCAGTTCCAGGCCGTGCTGGACAGTGCCCCCGTGGGTATCGTCATCACCCGCCACGGCATGCTGGAGGTGGCGAGCCACCAGGCCTGCGTGATGCTGGGCTACACCGCGCAGGAGCTGCAGGGCCGCCCCGCGCGCATCCTGTACGCCAGCGACGCCGACTATGCGCAGGTCGGCGACCGCGTGCGCGCCGAGGTGGCGGCGCATGGTGCGTTCGATGACGACATCTGCTTTATGCGCAAGGACGGCAGCCCCGTGTGGGCCCGCGTGCAGGGCCGGGGCGTGCGCCCCGAGGAGGTGCACGGTGGCACCGTGTGGATTCTGGAAGACATCACCGCCGCGCGCGAGGCCCAGGTGCAGCAGTCCTGGGGCCGCGCGCACGATGCGCTGACGCAGCTGTACAACCGGGCCGCGTTCGACGAGCGCCTGGGCCAGCTGATGGCCGAGCGGTCGGCCCGCCAGCGTGCTGTGGTGCCCGCCGCCGATGAGGAGGGCGGTGAGACCCAGGGCGATGGCGTGGTGCTGTTCCTCGACCTGGACCATTTCACTGTGGTCAACGACATTGCGGGCCACGACGCAGGCGACGATGTGTTGCGCCATGTGGCCCGGCTGCTGGAGTCCCATGTGCGCCAGATCGGCTGGGCGGCGCGCTTGGGGGGCGATGAGTTCGCGGTGGTGTTGCCCGGCTGTGCACTGGCACGCGGGCAGGCCGTGGCCGAGCAGTTGCGTGCGGCAGTGCGTGCGTGGGAGCCGTCTTACCAGGGGCGCAGTTTTACGCTGGGGGTGAGCATTGGGCTGGTGGTGCTGGACGCCAGCTTGCAGGATGTGCCGTCGGTGTTGTATGCGGCGGACATGGCTTGCTATGACGCCAAGCGGGCGGGGCGCAACCGGGTGGAGACGCGGCATGCGAGGGATGCGTCGGTGACTTCTTCGGGGCGGATGGCTTTGGGGCCTGTTTGAGGGGTTTTGGGCTGGATGCGCTAGTGGGATATGCGGTGATTGATATTGATTTTGTAGTGTTGGTTTTTGTGCGCTGATTGGGTGGTGTGCCTTTGTTGAGAGCGGAGGCCGGGAGTCGCCCGGCGTGCGAGTAACTTTCTTTTGCTTCGCCAAAAGAAAGTCACCAAAGAAAAGGCGACCCCCAGTCTGCGACCCCTTCGCTGTGCGAAGGGGCAAACCTGCGGCGGGGCGGTTGCGGGGTGCGCCGTGGAACTCGCTTTGCGCTGCCGCGCGCCGCTCGGACATCCACGGCGAGTCAGAGCACGAAGCACGCGCGCTCCGACGCGCGTGCCACCCCACAACCGCCCCGCCGCAGGCGCAGCCAGCAGGGGTGGGAGAGCCGAACATCCAAACGGCCCCACGGGCCATTGCTGCGCTCGGCCCAGGCTGCGCAGCGCGTGGCGCTTGCACCCGCGAGATGGGGCCGAGCGCAGCGATGGCCCGTGTTGATGTTCTGCCCCCAGTGCCCCTGTGGATGCGCCGAGGAGCGCAGGGTTTGGCGGATCAGGGCTCGCGTGTGTCTGAGCGACGCGCAGCGGCGCGAGTTGAGCGAGACCCCGCCAAACCTGAGCACCGCAGGTTGCCCCGGCGCGAAGCGGCCGGGGACGCAGACAGTGGGGTCGCCCTTTCTTTGGTTCCTTTCTTTCGGCGACGCGAAAGAAAGGGACTCGCATGCCGGGCGACTCCCGGCCTCCGCCCTCAACCGAGGCATGCAGTCACACCGGCACACCAACCTCCGAATAACGACGTTGATACAAAACGATAGCTACCAGCGCATATCCCACTGGCGCCAACAGCCAAAAACATCACTCTCCCAACCGCCCCAATGCCCTGAGCACATTCTCCGCAGTCGCCGGAGCCGTCAACACCACCGGCGCCGCCGCATCCACCCCGCTACGCCCCGCTGCCACCGCATTGCGCAGCGCCTCATACACACTGATCGCCAGCATGAACGGCGGCTCCCCCACCGCCTTGCTGCCACCCACGTTGTCCTCCCGATTCGCCTCGGGCCACAGGTGGACGTTGAAGTGCGCCGGGATGTCGCCCGTGGCGGGAATCTTGTAGGTGCTGGGCGCGTGGGTGGCGAGGGTGCCCTTGTCGTTCCACACCAGCTGCTCGGTCGTCAGCCAGCCCATGCCCTGCACAAACCCGCCCTCGATCTGGCCCACATCGATGGCCGGGTTGATGCTGTGGCCCACGTCGTGCAGGATGTCCACCTTCAGCACGCGGCTCTCGCCGGTCAGGGTGTCGATGGCCACCTCGGTGCAGGCGGCGCCGTAGGCAAAGTAGTAGAACGGGCGCCCGGTGAGGGTGGTCTTGTCGTAGTGGATCTTGGGCGTGCGGTAAAAGCCGTCGCTCCACAGCTGGATGCGGTTGGCGTACGCGGCCTGCACCACCTCTTCAAAACTGCGCACCGTCTTGGGCGAGATCACCTGGCCGCCTGCAAACCGAATCGCGCCTGCGCCGCAGCCGTCCAGCCCGCACACGAACGAGGCCAGGTTGTCGCGCACGTTGCGCGCGGCGTATTGCGCGGCGCGGCCGTTCAGGTCGGTGCCGCTGCTGGCCGCCGTGGCGCTGGCGTTGGGCACCTTGCTGGTGTCGCTGGCCGTGACCAGCACGCGGTGCAGGGGCACGCCCAGCTCGTCGGCCACGATCTGCGCCACCTTGGTGTGCAGGCCCTGGCCCATTTCGGTGCCGCCGTGGTTCACCTGCACGCTGCCGTCGGTGTACACATGCACCAGCGCACCCGCCTGGTTGAACAGCGTCGCCGTGAAGCTGATGCCGAACTTGACGGGCGTGATGGCCAGGCCGCGCTTGATGACGGTGTTGTGCGCGTTCCAGTCCGCAATCTCGGCCTGGCGTTGGCGGTAGTGCGAGGTCTGCTCCAGCGTGGGCAGCAGCTCGTGCAGGATGTTGTCTTCCACCGCCATCTGGTAGTGGGTGACGTGGCGGCCCGTGCTCGCATCTTTGCCATACAGGTTGGCCAGGCGCACGTCCTGCGCATCGCGGCCCAGCGCGCGCGCGATGTCGCCCAGGATGGCCTCGATCACGATCACGCCCTGCGGGCCGCCAAAACCACGGAACGCGGTGTGGCTTTGCGTGTTCGTCTTGCAGCGGTACGACGCGATCTCGACATCGCTCAGGTAATACGCGTTGTCGGCATGGAACACCGCGCGGTCGGCCACGGGGCCCGACAGGTCGGCGCTGAAGCCGCAGTTGGCAGCCATCTGGAGCTTGAGGCCCGTGATGCGGCCCGTGTCGTCAAAGCCCACGTCGTACTCGTACGCAAACGGGTGGCGCTTGCCGGTGACCATGAAGTCCTCGTCCCGGTCCAGCCGCAGCTTGATGGGGCGGCCCAGCTTGTTCGCGGCCACGGCGGCCCACACGGCCAGGTGCCCGGCTTGGGTCTCCTTGCCGCCAAAGCCACCGCCCATGCGGCGGCATTCCACCTTGACCGCGTGGTTGTCGATGCCCAGCGCGTGCGCCACCCAGTGCTGCACCTCGCCGGGGTGCTGCGTGCTGGAGTAAATCCACCACTGTTTTTGCTCCAGCGGCATGGCGTAGGCGATCTGGCCTTCCAGATAAAAATGCTCCTGGCCGCCGACTTCAAACGCTCCCTGCATGCGGTGCGCCGATTGCGCGAGGCCCGTGGCGACATCGCCCCGGCGCACAAACACCGGCGGCAGCACATAGCTTTGCGCCTTCAGCGCGTCCTGCACCGTCAGCACGGCGGGCAGGGGGGAGATGTCGAGCTTCACGGCCCGCACCGCGCGGCGCGCCTGCATGACCGAGTCGGCCACCACCAGGCCGATCACCTGGCCGACAAACTGCACGCTGTCCAGCGCAAACACGGGCTCGTCGTGCCCGAACGCAGCCAGGATCTTGTCGCCGGGCACGTCGCTGGCCAGCACCACACCGCGCACGCCGGGCAGCGCGAGGGCGGCGGTGGCATCCACCCCGTTCAGGGTGCCGTGGGCCACGGTGGAGAGGATGGGCGCTGCGTACAGCGTGCCCTTCACCTCCGGCAGGTCGTCGATGTAGTGCGCGGCGCCCGCCACCTGAGCGCGGGCGCTTTCGTGGATGTGCGACTGGCCCATGGCGGCGCGGGTGGGCGCGGGCAGGGCGGTCTCTGCGATGGTGTGTGGGGCGTTCATACGGCGGCCTCCAGCGTCAAGGTGTCCAGGCTGACCGAGGGTTGGCCCTGGCTCTCCAGCCAGTAGCGCTGCAGCAGACTGCCCAGCACCTGGCGGCGATAAGCGCCGCTGGCGCGCATGTCGGAGATGGGGCTGAACTCGGCCTGCAGCACCGCGGCGGCGCGCTGCGCGGTGGCTTCGGTCCAGGGCTGGCCGGTCAGAGCCGCTTCAGTCTGCCGCGCACGGGCCGGGGTGGCAGCCACGCCGCCCGCGCCAATGCTGGCGCGTTGCACGGTGCCGCCCGCGATGTCGAGGTTGAGCACCAGGCAGACGGCTGAGATATCGTCGTCAAACCGCTTGGAGATCTTGTACGCCCGCAGCTGTTCTTGAGCAGAAGGGCGGGGTACCACGATGCGCACCAGCAGCTCATCCGGCGCCATCACGTTTTGCCGGTAGCCGGTGTACAGGTCTTCGAGCGGCAGCTGGCGCTCGCCCCGGGCCTGGCTGGCCAGCACCACCTGGGCGCGCAGCGCGATCAAGAGGGGCATGGAGTCGCCAATGGGCGAGCCGTTGGCCACGTTGCCGCCCAGCGTGCCCGAGTTGCGCACGGGCAGCCCCGCAAACCGCGTGGCAAATCGGTGCAGCTGCGGCCACTGTGCGGTGAGGGCAGCAAACGCGTCGGTCAGCGTGACGGCGGCGCCGATGTGGATGGCGTCGGCGTGCTGTGCCACCTGCCGCAACTCGGCCGCGCGGGTCACGTCCAGCACCTGGGTGTACTGCTTGTGCTGCTTGGTCACCCACAGCCCCACGTCGGTACAGCCCGCCACCACCTGGGCGCCGGGGTGGGCGGCGCGGGCTGCGAGCAGATCCGGGAGCGTGGAGGGTGCGATATAGGCCGAATCGGCCGCTTGCGCTAGTGCATCATGCCGAAGTAGCTTCAATTTTTGTAGCACTTCGGCCTCGTTGACCGACATGCCGGGCAGCGATGCCATCTGCTGGGCGGCATCAAGGATGGGGCGGTAGCCGGTGCAGCGGCACAGGTTGCCCGAGAGTTCTTCCTGGGCCAGTTCGCGGGTGATGGGTTGGCCGTGGCAGACATGGTTCTGGTACATGCCGAAGAGGCTCATCACGAAGCCCGGCGTGCAGAAGCCGCACTGCGAGCCGTGGCACTGGACCATCGCCTCCTGTGCTGGATGGAGCGTGATGGTTTGTTGTGCAGCGGGTGCTGTGTCGCCCACGGGCTGGATCAGCGGATCTTCCGCCAGGTCTTCCACCGTCCACAGCGCCATGCCATCCACCGAACGGGCCAGGCGGATGCAGCTGTTCACGGCGCTGTAGTGCAGCTGGCCGTCGCGTTCTTCACCCAGCACCACGGTGCAGGCGCCGCAGTCGCCTTCGCCACAGCCTTCCTTGGTGCCGGTGTTGCCCAGGTCTTCGCGCAGCACCTCCAGGAGGGTGCGGTCGGGTGGTACATTGCCCAGCGCCACGGGCTGGCCTCGGCGCAGGAATTGCAAGGGTCTTGTTGTCATGACAAACGCCACTTCGATCTTTGATGGAAAGGTTCAGCAGAGGGTAGAACGCAGTACCGTTACCGGCATATGCGCAAGCTTATGGCACCCATGCCCCCACCGCTATGAGAGACCACGCCCTTTTCGACAAGATAGACCTCCATCTCATAAGGGTCTTGCACACCGTGCTCACAGAACGCAGCGTATCGAGGGCCGCCGTCCGCCTGGGCATGCACCAGCCGGCGGTGTCGGCTGCGTTGAAAAGGCTGCGCGACCTGTCGGGCGACCCGCTGCTGGTGCGCTCCGGCGCCAGCATGATGCCCACCGACGCCGCGCTGCGCATGGTGGAGCCTGCAGGCGCCATTTTGCGGGCGGCCGAGGCACTGTTTTCGGATGCGCGCGGGTTTGATCCGCGCACGGCCACCCGCACCTTCCGCGTGGCGGCCAGCGACTACCTCGACCCGCTGTTTCTGCCCCAGCTCGTGGCCCGGATCAAGGTCGAGGCGCCCCTGTGCCCGATCGAAATCCTGCCCCTGTCGGCCGACACGCACTACCACGCACACCTGGCGCAGGGTGAGGTCGATGTGGTGATCGGCAACTGGCCCCAGCCCCCGGACGACCTGCACATGGGCCGCCTGTTTGGCGACGAGGTGGTGTGCCTGGTCGGCAGGGACCACCCCGCCGTGCGGCGCGGCTGGGATGTGGAGAGCTGGCTGGCCGCCGAGCACATCGCCCCCACGC
>NZ_JBWKYJ010000029.1:0-51848 GCF_059423685.1 Acidovorax sp. GW460-11-11-14-LB4
GGGCAGGGCGGGGGACGGCACGGCGGAGTTCCTCAGTCAATTATGCAGGCCCTTGGTGAGGGCCCGTGCCAATGGAAAGCGCGCATTGTCATGGCGTTGACACGCCGAAGACATGGGCATGTCATGCGCGGCTTTCACACTCCCGGCCAGGAAAGCGGATTCCCGCTCTGTTTGGAAATTCCAGCTGTGCCCGTTCTTACCGAAGGAGACGTTGTCCATGAACGACCTGCCCACTTTGATGCAGTTGTCCACATCGCCGGAGGCTACAGGTACCGGTATTGTTCAGCCTTCTGGTGTTGTGCCGGGCGCTGTGCATGCCATCCCGGCGCGTGGTGCTATCGAGGTGACTTGGGCCAGGCATCTGGATGAGGTCCGTGAGGCACAGCGCTTGCGGTTTGAAGTGTTCGCGGCAGAGATGGGCGCTCGATTGACGACCCCCATTCCTGGCCACGACGTGGACCTGTTTGACGACTATTGCGAGCACCTTCTGGTGCGCGACGCTCCGAGCCAGCAAGTCATTGGGACTTACCGGGTGCTGACGCCCGCGCAGGCCAAGCGGGTGGGCGGAACTTACAGCGATACCGAATTCGACTTGACGCGCTTGCGCACGCTGCGCCCGCGCATGGTGGAGCTGGGCCGCAGCTGTGTGCATCCCGACCACCGCCACGGCGGCGTGATCATGGCACTGTGGAGCGCGCTGGCGGACTTCATGGTGCGCAACGAACTCGACACGATGATCGGCTGTGCCAGCATTCCCATGCTTCACAATGGCGTGGTCAGTGGCGACGCGGCGGCCAGCATCTGGCAGCAAGTGCGAAAGACCCATCTGGCACCCATCGAATACCACGTGCTGCCGCGCCTGCCGTTGCCCGTGGAGCATCTGGACGGATCCATTGCCGTGGACCCACCGGCCTTGATCAAAGGCTATCTGCGACTGGGCGCCCGTGTACTGGGTGCACCGGCGTGGGATCCGGACTTCAATACCGCCGACCTGCCCATGCTGATGCGGCTGGCCGACCTGCATCCCCGCTACCGCAAGCATTTTCTGGGGGCCTGACCGGTGCGTGCCGCGTTCGACGCCCTGGGCCCTTGGTTGAACGAGTCCCAGGTGCCGCAGGATGCAGAGCCCGACGCCCTTGCGGCGTTTGCCGGTCAACGCCGGTTCCGTGCGGTGTTCATTTCGGATTTGCACCTCGGCACGCCTGGGTGTCAGGCTGAAGCGCTTCTGGATTTTCTGAAGCACCATCCCAGCGACCATCTTTACCTAGTGGGAGACATCGTGGATGGGTGGCAGTTGCGCCGTCGTTGGTTCTGGCCACAGGCGCACAATGATGTGGTGCAAAAGCTGTTACGCCGCGCGCGCAAGGGGTGTCGCGTGGTGTTTGTTCCTGGCAACCACGACGAATTTGCGCGAGCCTTTGTGGGGCACTCTTTTGGCGGTATCGAGGTGGTGTCCGATGCTGTGCACACCACTGCAGATGGGCGCAGCCTATGGGTCACGCATGGTGACCACTTTGATGGTGTGATCCAGTGTGCCAAATGGCTCGCCTACGTGGGTGACAACCTCTATGAATTCACGCTCAAGCTGAACCGGCATCTCAACATCCTTCGGGCGCGGATGGGGCTTCCGTATTGGTCTTTGTCAGCCTACCTGAAAGGTAAGGTAAAAAAGGCGCTCAACTACGTCACCGATTTTGAAGTGGCAGTGGCCGCAGAGGCCCGCCGTCGCGGGCACGATGGAGTTGTCTGCGGACATATCCACCGCGCGGAGATGCGCGAGATTGGTGGCACCTTGTATTGCAACGATGGCGACTGGGTGGAGAGCCACACAGCACTCGTCGAGCACCTTGATGGTCGGCTGGAGCTGTTGCAATGGCCCGCTGTGCCTGCCGCCAATCTGTCCAGACAGACCACACAGGTGTCCGCATGAAGATTGCGCTGCTGACTGATGCATGGCTGCCGCAGGTCAATGGCGTGGTGACCACTTTGGTCGAGTTGGTGCGAGAGCTGGAAGATGCCGGGCATGACGTGCAGGTGCTGCATCCTAGTCAGTTTTCTACCCGTCCTTGTCCCGGTTACGCTGGCATTGATCTGGCGGTGCGACCCTACAAGTTACTCACCCAGAAGTTGGACGCCCTGCAGCCCGATGCCATTCATCTGGCGACCGAGGGGCCTTTGGGCTGGGCGGGGCGTCGTTACTGTCTCAAGCGTGGCCTGGCATTCACCACAGCCTTTCATACAAGGTTTCCCGAGATTCTTCAGGCAGCCTTGCGCATACCACTGGGTTGGGGTTATGCGCTTTTCAGGCATTTTCATCGCCCTTCGTCGGGGGTAATGGTTCCTACGCAGGGTGTCTTGCAAATGCTGCAGCAGCGGGGCTTTCGCCAACTGCGTTTATGGACGCACGGTGTGGATACCCAGGCGTTTCGCTTTCATGGTGAGGTCTGTCAGAGTCCGCTCACTGGCGTTCTGGCGCATCCTGTGGCGCTGTATGTGGGGCGCATTTCATATGAAAAGAACATCGATGCCTTTTTGCAGATGGACATGCCGGGCACGAAGGTGGTGTGTGGTGTAGGCCCGCTCGAGGCACGGCTGAAAGCCAAGTACCCGCAGGTACGCTGGCTTGGCATTCTGGACCGGGAGGCGCTGGCACAGGTCTACGCCTCGGCCGATGTCTTTGTGTTTCCTAGCCGCTCCGAAACCTTTGGGCTGGTCATGCTGGAGGCAATGGCTTGCGGCACGCCGGTCGCTGCCTTTCCTGAAGACGGTCCGCGGGAGGTCCTGGGTGCTGGGGACGGCAGGGGGCCGATGGGCGGCGTGTTGCACGCGAGCCTTCTGGCGGCCACGCAGCAGGCCTTGTCCATACCGAGGTCCGAAGCACGAAGCAGGGCGTTGGAGTTCACCTGGGCACATGCGGCAAGGCTGTTTCAACAGTACCTGGTACCAGCCCGCTCCGGCTCGCAGGGAGTTTTCGTGTCTGTCACAAAGTCTGTCACGCAGTTGTCATCTGGGCGTTAAATACTGCAGCGATCCCGCAATTGCTGTACGCGCGTATCCATGCTGCCCCTGCCTCCTGTTGATTCCATCCCTTTGCAGCGCGAGCACCCCGATGCTGTCGGGGACTCCTCGCACGCCGTGTCACATGACAACGATTTTGCGGCTGTGGGGGCTGTCACGGGCGTTGCCCCCCACATGTTTCTGGACCGCGACCACAGCATCCTGGCATTTAACGAACGCGTGTTCGACTGGGCGGTTCGCACAGATGTCCCGCTGCTGGAGCGGCTGCGCTACCTGTGCATCGTGTCATCCAACCTCGACGAGTTTTTTGAAGTACGTGCTGCAGCGCACATCACGGCGGCCAAGAAGGGCGAGACCAAGGGGCTCTACACCGCAGCGTCGTTCGAGGCCCTGTCCGCCCAGGTCCACGACCTGGTAGAGCGGCAATACGCGCTGTACAACGAAGCACTGGTTCCCGCATTTGCAAAGCATGGGATACGTATCGTGGCGCATGGTGACCGCTCCGCAGAGCAAAGGCGGTGGGTGCACGAGTATTTTGCGCGCGAGGTCCGTCCCTTGTTGATTCCGGTGGGGCTCGACCCGGCCCACCCGTTTCCGCAGGTGGCTAATAAGTCGTTGAACTTCATAGTGCGTCTCAAGGGGCATGATGCCTTCGGCCGCGAGAACGAAATCGCCATCGTCAAGGTGCCGCGCGCACTGCCCCGCCTGATCCGCATGCCAAAGAAGGTCGCGTCCGACGGGGCGTTGTTCGTCAGCTTGTCCAGCATCGTGCGTGCCCATTTGGAAGACCTCTTTCCTGGCCGCGAAGTGACGGAGTTTTCCCAGTTTCGTGTCACACGCCATTCCGATCTGGCACTGGACGAAGAGGATGTGCGTAACCTGCGCACCGCCTTGCGGCAAGGCCTGCAGCACCGCCATTACGGACAGGCTGTGCGCCTGGAAGTCTCTGCGGGCTGCTCTCGCTTCCTGTCCGACTTCTTGTTGCAGCAATTTGATCTGCCCAACGCGGCCTTGTACCGTGTACATGGTCCTGTGAACTTGGTGCGCCTGAATCAGCTGGTGGACTTGGTGAACGATCCCGCGTTGCTGTTCCCGCCATGGAGTTCCGCTTGGCCCCGTCAGCTCCAGCCAGGGGTGTCCATCATGGGTCAACTGCGCGAGCGCGACGTTTTGATCCACCAGCCGTTCGAGAGCTTTGATGGTTTGCTTGCGTTCCTGCGGGAGGCTGTGAACGACCCGGACGTGCTGGTCATCAAACAGACCATCTACCGCACGGGCGCCGACTCCGAACTCATGGACCTGCTCAGCGAGGCGGTACGCCGAGGCAAGGAGGTGATGGCAGTGGTGGAGCTGAAAGCACGCTTTGACGAGGAGGCCAACATCAATTGGGCAGAGGCGCTGGAGTCGATTGGGGCGCAGGTGGTCTATGGCGTCGTGGGCCTCAAGACCCACGCGAAGATGCTGCTCGTCACACGCCGAGAAGGTAGGCAGTTACGCCGTTACGGCCATCTCTCCACTGGCAACTACAACGTGCGCACGGCCAAGCTGTACACCGACCTGAGTTACCTCACTGCAGATGAAGAAACCACTGCCGATATGGACGGTGTTTTCAATCACCTGGCCAGCCAGAACCGGCCTCCCAAGCTGCGCAAGCTCATGCTGGCACCGTTCCATTTGCTTCGCCGCATGATCGAAAAAATCGAGCGCGTGGGACTGGCTGCCAGCCGCGGGGAAGACGCACGGATCGTTGCCAAGATGAATGCCCTGACCGACGAGGGATTGATGCGGGCGTTGATCCTCGCTGGGCAGCGCGGCGCACGCATCGATCTGATTGTGCGCGGGGCCTGCATGCTGGCCCCGCAGGTGCCGGGAGTGACTGACAACATCCGGGTGCGCTCGGTGATTGGTCGGTTCCTGGAGCACACGCGTGTTTTCTATTTCCGCGCGGGGGGCGAAGAAGACCTCTATCTGTCGAGTGCCGATTGGATGAACCGCAACATGATGCGCCGCGTCGAGCTGGCGTGGCCAGTGACTGACCCCAAGCTGCGCCAGCAGATCATTGATGAATGTTTGGTGGCCTACCTGTGTGATGACCGCGATGCCTGGACGTTGAATGCCGCAGGCGTCTACGACCGCGCTGTGCACCCGGTGGACGGTAGTGGGGCCCAAAACGCGTTGATGGTGCGCTATGGGCCACGGCCTGCTCTGGGTCGCGAGGAGCCAGGGGTCGCATGATGGATTTGATCCTTTGGCGTCATGCCGAGGCGGAAGAGGCAGAAGACGGTAGCGATGATCTTGCACGCCCGCTCACGGCCCGGGGCGAGAAGCAGGCGGCGCGCATGGCGGCCTGGCTTGATCGTCAACTGCCGGAAGGCCTGAGGGTGGTGGCGAGTCCAGCGCGGCGGACTGAGCAAACTGCCCACGCTTTGGGCCGAAAATTCAAGATGCGCGCCGAGTTGTTGCCTGGCGGCACACCACAGGATTTGCTAGAGCTCGTGCAATGGCCGCGTGCCAAGGGCGCTGTTCTGGTGGTGGGGCACCAGCCCATGCTGGGCCAGACCGTTGCCCAGTTGTTGCAACTACAGGCCCCCGAGTGCCCTGTGCGCAAGGGCTCCGTGTGGTGGTTGCGCCAGCGCCAGCGCTGGGATCAAAGCCAGACCGTGCTCATGGCAGTGCAGTCACCGGAGTTTCTTTAGCTTGCCCGGCGATGTCCGAGGGCCCGAAGCCGTGCCCCTGGGCACGCCGTGTCTCGGGACAGGTTTACTTGCGTCCTGCTTTGCCGCTGGCCTTGGTCGTTGCCTTGGCTGGGACAGTTGGCACGGCTTCAGCTATGTCGGCCTTTGGGCGACCGGTCTTGATGGAAGGCACCGCTTGCAAAGCGCTGCGCAACGCGCTGTCTGACAGACCTGCCAGCACCTTGAGCCCTGCGCGCAACAGCTCGCTTTTCTTGACGGGGTGGGCCAGTGCTGTGGCACGGTCTTTCAGGGTGTCGAGCACCGCGTACTCGTCTTTGGGGATGGTGAAGCTGTCACGGACCAGCTTGGGCTTTTTGCCCTTGGTCTCTGTGGCCTTGCCGGTTTTCACTGCAGCTGCTGCCTCGGCAGGCTTGGTAGCAGCTGCTGGTTTGGAAGTCGGCGCCTTTTCTGCCACGGCCTTTTTGGTGGGCTTGACAGCCTTGGATGCCTTTGGAGCCTTGGGTGCTGTTGCCGGCCTGGTTGACTTGACGGCCTTGGCGGGCTGGGCTGCTGCGGGCGCGGCGGGTGTGACGGAGGGGTTGGGGGGCGTAATGGCAGTGGTCATGGCAGAGGATTGATAAACGGTATAAACAGTTTATATCGTTTATTGTTTTCCCTCAAGGCATGCCCACAGCCAGCTCCCAGGGGGTTTTTTGCCAGGCTTGAATTTCTTCGCGCAGAAGGTGGGCCGACTGTGGGTATGCCATGGCCCATCCCGGGCGAGCGCTGACCTCAAATCGCTGCCTGTCCAGCTGCAACGACAGTCCTTTGGTATCGGGCTCCCGGCGTGCATGGCAGAGCGCCACGGCCAAGCGCAAGCACAAGAGCTGCAGCACAAAAATCGGATCGTCGAGTTCCACCCCCAGCTTTCGTACCTTGCCCCGCTGCCCCTGCACCAGCACTCCCAGGCGGTGCAGTTCTGGCACCGCAAAACCAGCGGCGTCAGTGTTGTCGAGAATGTAAGCGCCGTGTCGGTGGTAGTCGCTGTGGGAAATGCGGCAGCCAATCTCATGCAGGCGGGCTGCCCAGTCCAGCTTGCGGCTGGCACGTTCGCTCCCGGGTGGAGCAGCCTGGTCAAACAGTGCGCAGGCGGTGCGCGCCACGCGGTCTGCATGCTCCATGTCCACGCCAAACCGCTGCATCAGCCCTTGGACGGTGGTGGTGCGAAGGTCGGTGCCGGGTTGCTCCCGATCCAGCAGGTCATACAAGGCGCCCTGGCGTAGTGCTCCTTGCGCTACTTGCATCTCATGGATGTCCAGCAGGTCAAACACGGCGCGCAGCACGCTGATGCCCCCCCCGATGACTGCACGGCGCTCTTCCTTGAGTCCGTCCATGCGCAGCCGGTCGGCACTTTGGGCGCGGAGCAAACGCTCCCGCAGCCAGTTCAGCCCATCGCGTGTGATCAGACCCGGCGAACCTCCTGCGGCGGACAGAATGTCCCCCACGGCGCCCGCCGTGCCAGACGACCCATAGGCAACATCCCATGCATCGGGGCGAAAAGTCTCCAGCGCCTCATCGAGTACGGCCTTGGCAGCAATCTCCGCCGCCAGGAAGGCCTGAGCAGAGAACTCTCCCTTGGCAAAGTAGCGTTGTGACCAAGCGACGCTGCCAACCCGGAAAGAGGCCACCGCGTGGGGCGTGAACTGCTCGCCGAGGATCAATTCGGTGGACCGACCTCCGATATCCACCACCAGGCGGCGCTCGTCCGACTGAGGCAGCAATCGGGCTACGCCCTGGTAAATCAACCGGGCTTCTTCGGGGCCAGACACCACATCGATAGGGTATCCCAGCACCTCACTGCCGCGTGACAGGAATTCTTCGCGATTGCGTGCTTCACGCAGTGTTTGAGTGGCCACTGCACGGACCTGCGCGCGGGGAAAGCCCGCCAGGCGCTCGCCAAAGCGCGCCAGACAAGCCCAGCCGCGCTCCATGGCGTCGCGAGTCAGGTTGCGGTCTTCATCCAGCCCGTTGCCTTGGCGCACGGTTTCCTTGAGGTATTCCACCCGCTGGACGTGTCCGAACTCATAGCGCCCGATTTCCAGGCGAAAACTGTTGGAGCCGAGATCGACTGCGGCGAGGCGTGTGCCGTTCTGCATGTGTGTTTGGTGGGAGCTGCGTGCGGCATCGTACCGCGATGCGCTTGGCCTGACCCGAAGCGCGGGCCGCCATCGGCTGGGCGGGCAAGTGACCGGGAGATGGCGGGAGTGTGACGAGGTTGTGTGACGCATTCATGACGCCAGCGATGCCGCGTCATGAGGGGTGTTGCAATGGTCTGAGGATGGTCTTTTGTGTCACTGAATTGTCACGATAGGCCTCTAGAGTTCGCTCTGTTCCTGTTAACCCCTGCCGAAAGGTACTTCATGAAACGCGTATTTCTCAAAACCGTCGCAGTAGCTCTGGCCGCCCTGGCAGTGGGCAACGCCTTTGCGGCAGACATCACCGGCGCCGGCGCTACGTTCCCCTTCCCGATGTATGCCAAGTGGGCTGAAGCCTACAAGAAGGAAACCGGCGTGGGTCTGAACTACCAGTCCATCGGTTCCTCGGGCGGTATTCGCCAGATCCGCGCCAAGACCGTGGCTTTTGGCGCTACCGATGCCCCTCTGTCGGGCGCTGAACTGGAAAAAGACGGCATGGTGCAGTTTCCTGCCATCATCGGCGGCACCGTGCCTGTGGTGAACCTGGACGGCTTCAAGCCAGGCGAACTGCGCGTGACCGGCACCGTCCTGGCCGAAATGTATCTGGGCAAGATCACCAAGTGGAACGATGCCAAGCTGGCTGCCCTGAACCCCGGCAAGACGCTGCCCGACCAGAACATCACCATCGTGCACCGCGCGGATGGCTCTGGCACCACATTCAACTGGACCGACTACCTGAGCTCTGTCAGCAAGGAATGGGCGGACACGGTGGGCAAGGGTGCTGCAGTGAAATGGCCTGCTCAGTCTTCGGTGGGAGGCAAGGGCAATGAAGGTGTTGCGGCCAACGTGACCCGTGTGAAGGGTGCCCTGGGCTACGTGGAGTACGCCTACGTCAAGAAGAACAACATGACGTTCCTGCAACTGCAGAACGCTGATGGCAAGTATGTGGCGCCTGACGATGCCACCTTTGCAGCGGCTGCTGCGAGCGCTGACTGGTTCAGCGTGCCTGGCATGGGTATTTCGATGGTGAACGCCAAGGGTGCCAACAGCTGGCCCGTGAGCACGGCATCCTTCATCCTCATGTACGCCGACCCCGCAGACAAAGCCCAGGCAGCCGAAGTCCTGAAATTCTTTGACTGGGCCTTCAAGAACGGCAAGACCATGGCTGCTGACCTGGACTACGTGCCGCTGCCTGACGCTCTGACGGCGCAGATCCGTTCCAAGGTCTGGTCGCAAATCAAGAAGTAAGCGGTTTGCCCCAGAATAGTGCCCATCGGCCGGCTGGTCTGACCGATGGGCGCTGGTTTGTGGGGTCTCCAGAAGCCAGATGGGAGTCAACATGAGCGTGGGAACCACCATGAGTTCGCAACCCGTGTCCGTCAAGATGACGGACGCCCCCACACCGTCCATGGTGTCGATTGCCAAGCGGCAGCGCCTGCAGGACATCGTTTTCCATCGGCTGACCCAGAGCCTGTCGCTGCTGGTGCTGGTGGCGCTGCTGGGCATCATCGTTTCGCTGTTCATCTACGCGTGGCCGGCTTTTCACAAGTTCGGCATCCAGTTTATCTGGCGCGCTGAGTGGGACATCATCAATGAAGAATTTGGTGCGGCGATTGCCATCGTCGGCACCCTGGCCAGCGCAGGCATTGCACTGCTGATCGCCGTTCCGTTGGCGTTCGGTATTGCACTGTTCCTGACCGAAACTTGCCCTGTTTGGCTGCGCCGCCCGCTCGGCACGGCGGTGGAATTGCTGGCGGCCGTTCCGTCCATCATCTACGGCATGTTCGGCCTGTTCGTGTTTGCGCCATTGTTTGCAGACCATTTCCAGGTACCCGTGCAAAAGCTGCTCGGCTCCATGCCGCTGGTCGGCTTCCTGTTTGGCGGCAGTACCAACGGCTTTGGTATCCTGGCCGCGGGCATCGTGCTGGCCTTCATGGTGTTGCCTTTTGTGGCTGCCGTGATGCGCGATGTGTTCGAGATTGTTCCCCCCATCCTGCGCGAGTCCGCCTATGGCCTGGGTTGCACGACCTGGGAGGTGGTGCGTCGCGTGGTGCTGCCCTACACGCAGAAGGGCGTGATTGGCGGAGTGATGCTGGGCCTGGGCCGGGCCTTGGGCGAGACCATGGCCGTCACTTTTGTGATCGGCAATGCCAACCGCATGCCCACCTCGCTGTTTTCGCCAGGCACTTCCATCGCATCCACGCTGGCCAATGAGTTTGGCGAGGCGGCGGACTTTCATTTGTCCACCCTGTTTGCCCTGGGCTTCCTGCTGTTTGTGATCACGTTTGTGGTGCTGTCGGCCGCCAAGATCATGCTGCTGCGCGCCGAGAAGGCCAAGGGCCTGTAAGCCCTGCAGCCCGCTCCCGACCCTCTTCAGAGACGAGCTCCATGGAATTCAATCAACAACTCTACAAAAAGCGCCAGCGCTCCAACGCCATTGGCCTGACCCTGTCACTGGGCGCCATGGCACTGGGCCTGTTCGTGCTGCTCTGGATCCTGAGCGTGCTCCTGTCCAACGGTTTTGCCGCTTTGGACTGGAACATGTTCACGCAGTCCACCCCGGCGCCCGGCTCCGACGGCGGTGGCCTGGCCAACGCCATCGTGGGCAGCCTGCTGATGGTGGGCTTCACCGTGTTAGTGTCCACGCCCATCGGCGTGCTGGCGGGGGTGTACCTGGCCGAGTACGGGGACCAGAGCAAGACCGCCGAACTGACCCGCTTTGTGACGGACATCATGCTGTCGGCCCCCTCCATCGTGCTGGGCCTGTTCGTATATGCCATTGCGGTCGCTACCGTGGGCAACTTCTCGGGCTGGGCGGGCAGCCTGGCGCTCTCGCTCATCGCCGTACCGGTGGTGGTGCGAACCACCGAGAACATGCTGCGCCTGGTGCCTGGCAGCCTGCGCGAAGCGGCCTTTGCCCTCGGTGCACCGCGCTGGAAGGTCTCGACCATGGTCACCCTGCGTGCTGCTCGCAGCGGCGTGATGACTGGCCTGCTGTTGGCTGTGGCCCGCATCAGTGGCGAGACCGCGCCCCTGCTGTTCACCGCGCTCAACAACCAGTTCTTCAGCACCAACATGAATGCGCCCATGGCCAACTTGCCGGTCGTGATCTTCCAGTTTGCGCTGAGCCCTTACGAAAACTGGGTTCGCTTGGCCTGGGGCGGTGCGCTGCTCATCACGCTGTCGGTGCTGATCCTCAACGTCGTGGCGCGGGTCTTCCTGCGCGAAAAGAACCGCGTCTGATACCGGTTGCTGATCCGGCCAACACCATCGACAAGACTGCCTCCATTTTCAGGAATTGACAATGAACGCCACTGCTACCGCCACCGCCAGCAAGAACGCGCTGGAGCTGCGTAACCTGAGCTTTTTCTACGGCAAGTTCCAGGGCCTGCGCAACGTGAGCCTGGACATCGCCGAGCACAAGGTCACTGCCTTCATCGGCCCCTCGGGCTGTGGCAAGTCCACGCTGCTGCGCACGCTCAACCGCATGTACAGCCTGTATCCCGGCCAGCGCGCCGAGGGTTCCATCAGCTTCTATGGTCAGGACATCCTGGACCCCAAGCAAGACATCAACCTGCTGCGCGCCCGCATCGGCATGGTGTTCCAGAAGCCCACGCCGTTCCCGATGTCCATCTACGACAACATCGCGTTTGGCGTGAAGCTTTACGAGACGCTGAGCAAGAGCGAGATGGACGACCGCGTGGAGTGGGCGCTGTCCAAAGCCGCTCTGTGGACCGAGGTGAAGGACAAGCTGCACCAGAGCGGCCTGTCGCTCTCCGGCGGCCAGCAGCAGCGCCTGTGCATTGCGCGCAGCGTGGCGGTGAAGCCTTCGGTGCTGTTGCTCGACGAGCCCACCTCGGCGCTGGACCCGTTGTCCACTGCCAAGATCGAAGAGCTGATCGACGAGCTCAAGCACGACTACACCATTGCGATCGTGACCCACAACATGCAGCAGGCCGCCCGCTGCAGCGACTTCACCGCCTACATGTACCTGGGCGAGATGATCGAGTTCGGTGCGACCGAGCAGATCTTCTTCAAGCCCGAGCGCAAAGAAACCGAAGACTACATCACCGGCCGTTTCGGCTAAGGAGACAGCAGATGCCCGATAAACATCTTTCGTCCCAGTTCGACAGCGAACTCAACAGCGTCTCTGCCCGCGTCATGGAAATGGGCGGCTTGGTGGAGTCGCAGATTCGCCAGGCGGTGTACGCGCTGTCGCAATTCAGCCTGGAGGCCGTGGAGACGGTGGCTTCGATGGAGACCCGCATCAATGCGATGGAGGTCGAGATCGACCAGGAGCTGTCCTCCATCATCGCCCGCCGCCAGCCCACCGCGCGTGACCTGCGCCTGCTGCTGGCCTTCTCCAAGGCCACGGCCAATCTGGAGCGCATGGGCGACGAAGCCAACAAGATGGCGCGCATGGTGCGCTCCATCATCGAAGGCGGCGCCCCGCGCTCGCTGCCATCGAGCGACCTGCGGGTGGCTGCCGAGCTGGCCTCGGGCCAGCTGCGCAAGACGCTGGATGCGTTTGCACGGCTGGACGTGAAGGCGGCGGTTGCCATCCTCAAGGAGGACGACCTCATCGACAAGGAGTTCGACGGCTTCGTGCGCAAGCTCATCACCTACATGATGGAAGACCCCCGCACCATCTCGCCCAGCCTGGACTTGCTGTTCCTCGCCAAGGCCATCGAGCGCATTGGCGACCATTCCAAGAACGTGGCCGAGCTCATCATCTATCTGGTCAAGGGCAAGGACGTGCGCCACACAGCCCTCGACGAGATCGAGTCGGCAGTGCTGTAAGTACGGGGCGCCGAAATCACCATGAGAAAGCTTCCCCGTGTCCTCATCGTGGAGGACGAACCCGCGATTGCCGAACTGATTGCAGTCAACCTGCGCCACAACGGTTTCCAGCCCTTCTGGGCGGAAGATGGCGACAGCGCGCAGCGCGAGCTGGATGCCGTACTGCCCGATGTGATCCTGCTCGACTGGATGCTGCCGGGGCAGAGCGGTCTGTCGCTGGCGCGCAAGTGGCGTGCAGACAGCCGCACCAAGCCCATCCCCATCCTCATGCTCACCGCGCGTGGGGACGAGCCGGACAAGGTGGCCGGGCTGGACGCCGGTGCCGACGACTACATCACCAAGCCCTTTTCCACGCAGGAGCTGCTGGCCCGCATCCGTGCGGTGCTGCGCCGCCGCGCACCCGAGCAGGTGAGCGACAGCGTGAGCATTGGCGAGCTGGTGCTGGATGCTGCGACCTACCGGGTCACCTTCCAGGGCCAGCCCCTGAAGGTGGGCCCCACTGAGTTCAAGCTGCTGCATTTCTTGATGAAGCATGCCGAGCGTGTGCACAGCCGCTCACAGCTGCTCGACAAGGTGTGGGGCGACCATGTCTTCATCGAGGAGCGCACGGTGGACGTGCATGTCAAGCGCCTGCGCGAGGCCCTGGGTGCAGCGTCCGTGATGGTGGAAACGGTGCGCGGCGCGGGCTACCGGCTCACTGCACAACCCCAGGTGCCGCTGTCGGCCTGATGGGCAGGCGGGCTGCCGCCTGTGAGTGATGCGACACGCTCGATGGCTGCTGTGCAGCGGGCCACTGCGGTCGGCGTGCATCGGTGGTGGCGATGGATGGATGTGATGGATCAATGGGCGCGCGTGTCGCGCCCCTGGCGTTTCTGAGAAGGCTTTGCAATCCGCATGCTGTGGCGTATTTCGTTTTTCCTGCTGTGGCAGTTGGCGGGTGGTGGCCTGGGGTGGTGGCAAGGCGGGCCCTGGGGTGCCGCACTGGGGGCCGCCATTGCTGCCTGGGCGTGGTTCGTGTGGGACTTGCTGCGGGGCGTGCGGGTGCTGCGCTGGTTGCGCACGGGCGACCTGGCATCGGTGCCGTCTATGCGTGGCATCTGGGGCGAGGCGGCGGACCGTGCGCGGCGTCTGCTGCGCAAGCAGGAGGCGCAGATACGCGACAGCCAGGACCGTTTGCAGGAGATCCTGGCCGCCCTGCAGGCCTCCCCCAACGGCGTGGTGCTGCTGGATGCGCAGGGCCGCATCGAATGGTGCAACCAGATGGCAGCCAACCAGTTTGGCTTTGACGCGCAGCGCGACGTCATGCAGTCCATTGGCAATCTGCTGCGCAACCCTGAATTCACGGCTTACTTTGCTGCCAAGGACTTCACCAGCGATGTGGTCCTGGAGGGGCGCCTGAGCACGCCGTCGCGGCCCGTACGCATCTCGGTGCACCTGCACCCCTATGGTGATGGCCGCACGCTGCTGCTGTCACGCGACGTGACGGCGCTGGAGCAGGCCGACGCGATGCGGAGAGACTTTGTGGCCAATGTGTCGCACGAGATCCGCACACCCCTCACGGTGCTCACCGGTTTTGTCGAAACCTTGCAGACCTTGCCGCTGAGCGCCGACGAGCGCTCGCGCTACCTGGGCATGATGGCGCAGCAGGCGCAGCGCATGCAAAGTGTGGTGCAGGACCTGCTCACGCTGTCGCGGCTGGAGGGCAGCCCGCTGCCCGGCATGGCCGAATGGACGCCTGTTGAGTCACTGATGCAGCGCTGCGAGGAAGAGGGCCGCGCCCTGTCGGCGCTGCTCACACAGAACCAGCAGCGTCCCCATACGATGCGCTTTCCGGCGGCCGATCTGCTGCGGGCCGAAGGCGAGATTGCGGGTGTGCCTGCCGAACTCCAAAGCGCCTTGTCCAACCTCGTCAACAACGCGGTGCGCTACACACCCGGCGGTGGTTCCATCGAGGTGCAGTGGCTGCGCAAGGAGGATGGCAGTGCCGTGTTCTCCGTGCATGACACCGGCCCCGGCATTGCGCCCGAGCACATCCCGCGCCTGACAGAGCGCTTTTACCGGGTGGACCGCAGCCGTTCGCGCGAGACCGGGGGCACCGGCCTGGGCCTGGCCATCGTCAAGCATGTGCTGCAGCGCCATGGCGCCACGCTGGACATCGCGAGCACGCTGGGCAAGGGCTCGGTGTTTTCGGTCACTTTCCCGGCCAACCGTTTGCGGGGTTTTTCCTTGCCGGGTTGATGGCTCGCCAGAGCATGGCGACGAACAGCAGTGCGGTGACTGCGAGCGCCGCCGCGCTGGCCGCCCAGAAGGGAGTGGGCGAAGCCATATCCGACCAAGGCCCGCTGCCCCCATACGCCAGCCAGTAGCCGCCCGCCAGGCCAGCCCCCCACAGCAGCGCGCAGTACACCACCAGTGGCGCCAGCGTGATGCGGTAGCAGCGCAGCACAAACACGCACAGCGTCTGCACCGCATCGGCAGCGTGGTACGCCGCCACCCAGACCAGCACCGTGCCGGCCACGGCTGCCACGCTGGCGTTGTCGGTGTAGATCTGGCTGACCGAGTGTTTTGCTATCAATAATATAGCTGCCAAGGCAATACCCACTAGCGCAGCGAGCGAAAAACCCATCAAAACTACCTGACGGGCTCGCTGGGGCTGCTGTGCGCCCAGCCAGTAGCTCACCCGCGCGCTGGTGGCGATGGACAGCGACAGCGGCACCATGTAAAGCACGGCAGCCATGTTGGCGGCGATCTGGTGGGCGGCCGCCGAGGTGGTGCCCTGGCGCGCGATGAACAAGGCCATCAGGGTGAAGGAGGTCACCTCCACCATCACAGCCAGCCCTGCCGGAATGCCGAGCCTGGCAAAGCCTGCAATGGTGGGCCAGTGCGGGGGCTCCATGCGGCGCCACAGCCCCAGGGGGGTGTAGATGTCCTGCGTGCGTAGCAGCCACACAGCCAGCGCCAGCATGCTGCAGTTGACGACCAGCGTTGCCCAGGCGCAGCCCACCACCCCCTGTGCAGGCAGGCCCCCGCCGCCAAAGGTGAACCACACCGACAGCGGCAGCTTGATCAACAGCGAGCCCACCTGTAGCCAGGTGACCAGACGCGGATGGCCCAGGGCCTGGTTGAGGGTGCTGTAGATGCGAAACAGCAGGGCGGGCGGGAGTGCCAGTGCCAGCACAGCCAGGTAGTTTTCTACCTGCGGGCGAAGCGCAGGGGGGACCTCCGTCCAGCGCAGCAGCGCGCCTGGCGATAGCAGCACCGCCATGCCCACCACTGAAGCAGCAGCGCACAGGTACAAGGCCTGTCGCAGTGATCGGCCTACGGCCTCAGGCTGTTGCGCGCCGCGCTGTTCGGCCCACACGGGGAGGAGTGCCTGCAGCACGCCGATCAGTGCGACGTACACACTGATGAAGATGGCCGACCCCACGGACAGCGCGGCCAGCGACGATTCGCTGTAGCGCCCCGCCACGATGGTGTCCGTCACCCCGAAGGCCATGACCGCCAATTGCCCCGCCAGCACGGTCACGGCGTGCCGGGTGATGGTGGACAGCTCCGACATCAGCGGGCCGGGGCCGCACGACGGAACAGCAGCAGGTTCTCGTTCTTGTCGGTGGGGCGGGGCAGAGTGGCCCGGGCTTCCCACAGCTCAGCGCGGACCATGCGCTCGGACGCGGGCCAGGAGGCGCTGTCCACCAGCAGCCACTGGCATTCATCCTGCAGACCCGCGCGCTGCAGCGACAGCTGTCCATGGAACTGCAAAGCCGCCACCTGAGCACGGTTCAGCCCCACGGTCTGAATGCACCCGGGCTCCGGCCCCACGGCTGCCACCACACTGCGCACCTGCGGACCATAGCTGCGTGCGTAGTCCAGCAGGGGCAGCCACAGGGTCATCAGCAAAAGCCAGCCCAGGGCAGCACCACCTGCGGGCAGCACCAGGCTCTTCCAGATGGGTGCCCGGTTGCGGGACGCACGCCACCACGCCAGACCACACCAACCCACAGTGGCCGCCACGGCCACCAGCAAAGCCAGTGCAGAAAACTGCGGCACGAAACCGGGCGCCAGCTTGGCCACGTTGGCGGCAGGTTTGGCAGGCACCCCGGTCTGCATGGCAATCCAGATCACCCAGATTGCGAGGGCCGATGCGGTGAAGAACAGCAGAGTGAACCAGTCGATCAAGGCCCCCACGCTGCGGCGCAGCGTAGGCAGGGCAAAGGCTGCCAGCGCAGCCAGAGCGGGCAGGCCCAGCAGCAATGCCCGGTCGGCTGGCTGGGTGGTGATGGTGGCGCCAATCGACACCAGAGTGAACCACAGGGGCAGGAGCAGGTGCCGTTGGCCAGGGCGGCTGAAGATCTGCTGGCGCCAGCGCCACAAGGTCCACAGTGCCAGTGGCCAGGCCGGCCAGCCAAACCACAGCAGCAGGCGCGCCAGGCTCAGCCAGTCCTTGCCACCACCATCGAACCCCACAACACGCCAGCGCCACAGGTCCAGACCCTGGGCCAGGGCAGCAGCCGCCAGTGTGGCTGCGGCCAGCACGGCGGCCCAGCGCCAGCGGCGGTCGGTGTTGCCAGCGGGCGCAAACAGCGCCAGCAACGCGCCACCCATGCCCAATAAGGCCGTAAGGGCGGGGGCTCCGGACAGCGTGAGCCCGGCCATGCCCAGCACCAGGGCCACGGCGGGCGCCACGGTACGGTGGGGCATGGCGGCCACCGCAAAAAACAGCAAAGCGGTGCAGCCAAGCTGTGCCAGATAGCTCGTGACCTCATGCGAGAGCTGCGCCAGGCCCAGGCAGGCGATCAGCGCCAGCAAGGCGCCGTCGGCAATCGCGCGCGCATAGTCGAGGGGAGAGGCCTCACCCCCAAAAGCAAACGCGACCGGTTGGGCGCCCGGGCTGCGGGCCAGGTAGTACACGCCATACCAGGTGGCCATCAGGGTGATGACCAGGAGCGCAATGAACGGTATGCGGGCCGCCATTTCCGGCGACAGCCAGGCCGGTGCCATCTGCACGGCCCAGGCCCCCAGCCAGTAGGGCAGCAGCCCTTCGGTTTCGGGGGGCATGCCTCCGAGCAGCGGACTCAGCCAGGGAGTGCGCCCCTGGGCGAGCTCCAGCATGTAGCCAAAGGCGGTGACGTCTGCGTTCTTCCACGGATCCCGGCCCACAAAGCCGGGCACTACGTAGGCAATGCACAGCAGCAGCAGAGCCCAGCGGGGCAGTGGGCTGACGGCGTTCTGGGTAACGATGGCGGGGGTGGGTGGAGTCACGCGGCAGTGGGTGGCTGGGCAAAGGAGCCACCGAGAATAAAGGCAAAACCCATGAAAAAAGGCAGCCCGGTTGCCCAGGCTGCCTTTTTGGCGGGATCGCAGGGGCGAATTACTTCGCTGCGGTCTTGCCGAAACGGTTGCGGAAGCGCTCCACGCGGCCACCCATGTTGTCCACCGACTTTTGCGTGCCGGTGTAGAAGGGATGCGACTCGGAAGAGGTATCCAGCTTGAACAGCGGGTATTCCTTGCCTTCGTGGGTTTCGGTTTCCTTGGTGTTCACGCACGAGCGGGTCACGAACTTGAAACCGTTGGACAGGTCCACGAACAGAACTTCGCGGTAGTTGGGGTGAATGCCTTCTTTCATGATCTTCCTTTGAGTCAACTGCGGGAGCCGCACCGGCCAGTCCGATGTACTTTCCGCAAGAAAAAGCCCTCTATTATTGCACAGGCTGAAAATTAGCCCCCGCGACGCATCATGTCGAAGAAGTCCACATTGGTCTTGGTGGCCTTCATGTTCTTGATCATGAGCTCCATGGACTCGATCTCGTCCATGTTGTACATGAACTGGCGAAGGATGCGGGTCTTTTGCAGGATCTCGGGGGCCAGCAGCAGTTCTTCGCGGCGTGTGCCGCTCTTGTTGAGCTCGATGGCAGGGAACACGCGCTTTTCGTAGAGGCGGCGGTTCAGGTGGATTTCGCAGTTGCCCGTGCCCTTGAATTCTTCAAAGATCACTTCATCCATGCGGCTGCCGGTATCGACCAGCGCCGTGGCGATGATGGTGAGCGAACCACCTTCCTCAACCTTGCGCGCAGCGCCAAAGAAGCGCTTGGGGCGCTGGAGTGCAGCGGCATCCACACCACCGGACAGCACCTTGCCGCTCGACGGCACGACGTTGTTGTAGGCGCGGGCCAGGCGGGTGATGGAGTCCAGCAGGATCACCACGTCCTTCTTGAGCTCGACCAGGCGCTTGGCGCGCTCGATCACCATTTCGGCCACGTGCACGTGGCGTGCGGCGGGCTCGTCGAAGGTGGAGGCGATGATTTCGCCTTTGACCGTGCGCTGCATTTCGGTCACTTCTTCAGGGCGCTCGTCCACCAGCAGCACCATCAGGTGCACGTCGGGGTTGTTGGCCGTGATGGCGTGGGCGATGTGCTGCATCATCACCGTCTTGCCGCTCTTGGGCGGCGCGACGATCAGCGCACGCTGGCCGCGGCCAATGGGCGCGATGATGTCGATGATGCGGCCGGTGATGTTCTCTTCGCTTTTGACGTCGCGCTCCAGTCGCATCTGCTCCTTGGGGAACAGGGGCGTCAGGTTCTCGAACATCACCTTGTGCTTGTTCTGCTCTGGTGGGCCGTCGTTGACCTTGTCGAGCTTGGTCAGTGCAAAGTAGCGCTCGCCGTCCTTGGGCGTGCGCACTTCGCCTTCGATCATGTCGCCGGTGTGCAGGTTGAAGCGACGCACCTGGCTGGGGCTGATGTAAATATCGTCCGTACTGGCGGTGAAGCTGGTGTCCGGGCTGCGCAGAAAGCCGAAGCCATCAGGCAGGATTTCCAGCACGCCGTCTGCAAACACCTGCTCACCCGCCTTGGCGCGCTTCTTGATGATGGCAAACATCAACTCCTGCTTGCGCATGCGGCCCGTGTTTTCGATTTCGAGTTCTTCGGCCTGCTTCAGGACTTCAGACACGTGCAGTGCCTTGAGTTCGTTTAAGTGCATGGATTGACTCCTTGGCGGAGCTGGTATGAATCTTGGGGGAGGTGGGCTGATGCCGAATGGGCTGCTGTTTGCAGGTCCGGCTCGCCAGGGATCTTGGTCCGGCTGCCAATGCGTGCAGCCCGGTGATCTGTGGGAATTATGACAGGAAAAAATGCGGGCGCCTCAGGGGCGCAAGGTGTGAGGTTGCGCAACTGCCAGCCTGTTGTTCCCCCGCAGGTCTATCGCTTAACAAAAAAGCCCCATCGGCAGTCGCACCGAGGGGGCTTGGGGCAGTGGATCAGGCCAGTTGTTGGTCGATGAAGGCGGTCAACTGGGCCTTGCTCATCGCGCCGACCTTGGTGGCTGCCAGCTGGCCATCCTTGAACAGCATCAGGGTGGGGATGCCGCGGATGCCGAACTTGGCGGGGATTTCGCGGTTCTCGTCCACGTTCATCTTGGCGATCTGCAGCTTGCCTTGGTAGGTGCCTGCGACTTCGTCCAGGATGGGAGCAATCATCTTGCAGGGACCGCACCACTCAGCCCAGTAGTCCACCAGCACGGCGGAGCCCGGTTGGAGCACGTCGGCTTCAAAGCTGGCGTCGGAGACATGTTTGATGAGTTCGCTGGCCATGGCGGAATTCCTTGATTTTGGGCGGGTTGCGACCGGTGTACGTTTAAAGTCTGGGCATTGTGACAGAAACCAATCCCACGTTCACCGGTGTGGCCGGGTCTTGCGACGCTATGACAGTCATAGCGAAAAGCGATCAAACCAGTGGATTTGCGGCCGCAAGCACCGCCCTCTGGCAACGCGCACTGGCCGGGGTGGCCGCGCATGCCCGAGCCTATGGTGCCCATTTGGCGCGCACGGTGGTGCTGGTGCCCTACGCCCAGCTCATGCCCTGGGCGCAGCGCCATTGGGTTCAGCAGTTCCCGCAGAGCTTTGCACCACGTTTTGAAACCACCCGCAACTGGGCCCGCCAGCTGCAAGCGTTTGAGCCCACGGGCGACGACCTGGCGGGCGACGTTGCGCGCGACACGCTCACGGCCCGCACTTTGCTTGACCGCGTGGGGCAGGGCGGGCAGCGCGAAGTGCTGGCCACGCCACTGCAGGAGGCTGCAGCCCAATTGGCCCCGGTGATTGCTGCCGTGCCCCCAGCCCTACGCGCTGCCTGGGGTGACGAGGCTCGGAAGCTGCTGGCCACGCCGGAAGAAGGTACCGCCCTGCATTACGAGGCCCTGGTGGCTCGCCTGGCGCTGGAATGGGCACTGGCATCGCGCTACGCGACCGATGTGCTGTTTGAGCCCGGCGTTCGCGAGGCGGTGGATACGCTGGTGGTGTTGGAGGGATTTCAGTCTGACACGCTGACCCGGGCCCTGCAGGCGCATTGGGGCGAGCAAGGTGTGTGCATTGCGCTCCCCGCGTTGGTCGGTGATGCGGGTTCACCACCGCAGTGGGCCCTGCACGCCGCAACGGACGCCGAAGACGAGGCGCACCGTGCTGCGGCCTGTGTGCTGCGTCATGTCGAGCAGGGGCGGGTGCCCGTGGCCCTCGCGGCCACTGACCGCGCACTGATCCGCCGTGTCCTGGCCCACCTGGACAGCAGTGGCGTGTTGGTGCGCGACGAAAGCGGCTGGATTCTGTCCACCACGCGCGCCGCTTCACGGGTCATGGCCATGCTGCAGGCCGCTGCGTGGAATGCCTCTTCCAACGAGGTGCTGGACTGGGTCAAACACACCTCAGCGCTGATGCCTGGCGAGGTCAATCGCCTGGAGCAATGGCTGCGCAAAGGTGTGGTGCAGCACTGGAGCGCCGCCGCCCAGTGGGGTTTGCAGGGCGACGTGGGTGCGCAGCCCCACCTGGCCCGCACCGTGGCCACCGTAGAAGCATGGCGCAACACCCTGCGCGCTGCACGGCCGCTGGCGCAGTGGCTACCCGCTTTGCGCACGGTGCTGGAGCAGGCCGGCCAATGGCAGGGTCTGCAGGCCGACCCTGCTGGCATGCGGGTGCTGGCCGCTCTGCGCCTGCAGGACGGTCAGCAGTCAGAGCTGGACGGCTGGGGCGACAGTGCGGGCCGTCGCATGACACTGGCCGAATTCACCCGTTGGGCCAAAGACGTGCTGGAGGCCGGGCGCTATGTGGCCGCGCAGGCGGCTGGTGCCCCCGTGGTGGTGGTGCCCATGCCGCAACTGCTGGGCCGCCCCTTCGCCGCCGCCGTGTTGCCGGGTTGCGACGAAAAGCGCCTGCAACCTGCTCCCGAACCCGCTGGCGACTGGACACAGGCCCAGCGCGAGGCCTGGGGCCTGCCTACGCGCCAGTCGCTGGAGGCTGCCCAGCGTGCCGCCTGGGCCCATGCCCTGCGCACGCCGGTGGTGGATGTGCTGTGGCGCACCGGTGACGAAGGCGGTGAGCCCCTGCTGGCCAGCGCGCTGGTGCTCGCCCTGCAGCTGGATGGTGCCGCCCTGCCGGGAGCCGATGAGCGCGGTGCGCGCGAGGTGGTCGCCACTCCCACGCTACGCCCCTTGCCCGTTGGCCAGGCGCTGCCGGTGACCCACCTGTCATCCACGGCGTATTCCGATTTGCGCCACTGTCCTTACCGCTTCTTTGCCCAGCGCCAACTGGGCCTGCGCGAGGCCGACGAGCTGGATGCCGAAGTGGACAAGCGGGACTTTGGCACCTGGCTGCACGCGGTACTGCAGCACTTTCACGAGGCCTTGCTGGCGGAGCCGACCGATGGTCTGGATGAGCGACGTGTGCGCATGGACGCCGCCGCCGAGGCCGTCACCCGCGAGCAGCGTTTGCAGGACGGCGACTTTCTGCCCTTTGCCGCAGGCTGGACGCAACTGCGCGACGGCTACCTGCAATGGCTGGCAGGGCATGAGCAACAGGGCGCCACCTTCCGCCAGGCCGAGGTCAAGGCCCGCCAGCCGCTGGGCGATCTGGAACTCATCGGCACCATCGACCGCATCGATGGGGTCTCGTCCACCGGCGAGCCTGCGGTACTGGTGATTGACTACAAGACCGAAAGCGACAGCGTGACCCGCCAGCGCGTCAAGTCCGGGGCGGAGGACACCCAACTTGCTTTTTACGCGGCCTTGTTGAGCCACGACACCCTGCGTGCGGCTTATGTCAACGTAGGCGAGCGCGGCGAGACACAGCTGCACGAACAAGACGAGGTGGTGCACCTGCGCGATGTGCTTATCGAAGGCATCCAGCACGACATGGCCCGCATCGCCGCCGGCGCGCCGCTGCCCGCGCTGGGCGAGGGATTGGTGTGCGAGTTCTGCGCCGTGCGCGGCCTGTGCCGCAAAGACTACTGGGCGGACGCTGAACAGGCGTTACCCGCGCAAGAGACGCCATGACCGAGAGCCTTTCCCCACCCGCCCAGGCCGCCTACGAACACAACGGCCGTCCGGTCTCGCGCGAGGCCTTCTACGCCATCGCCTGTGACCCCGCGCGCAGCGTGGCGGTGGAGGCCTGCGCCGGTGCGGGCAAGACCTGGATGCTGGTCTCGCGCATGCTGCGGGCGCTGCTCGACGGCTGCGCGCCGCACGAGATCCTGGCCATCACCTTCACCAAAAAGGCGGCGGGCGAAATGCGCCAGCGCCTGCAAGAATGGTTGGAGCAGTTCAGCCACAAGCCGTTGGAAGAACTGACGGCCGAGCTGATTGCACGCGGAATCAGTCCCCAGGGCGCTATGGACAAGCGCGAGGCGCTACAAAATCTATACCGCCAGCTGCTCACTGCAGGCCGCCCGGTGCAGATCCGCACCTTCCACAGCTGGTTTGCCGCGCTGCTGGGCACGGCGCCGCTGGCGCTGTTGCAGCAGCAGGGCCTGCCAGCGCACTTTGAGCTGCTCGAAGACGATGCCGAGGCGGTGCGCGAGGTGTGGCCCCCGTTCTTGCAGACTGTGGCCGACAGCGCCAGCCTGCGCGCCGACTACGAAGCCGTGGTGGCCCGCCACGGCCGCTCGCAAACGCACAAGGCCCTGGCAGCGGCGCTGGCCAAGCGGGTGGAGTTCGATCTGGCCGACGACGCGGGCGTGGTCGATGCCTCGGTGCCGCCGTTCCAGCAGGCCTACCCCGAACTGGCCGCGTTGGCAGAGCCCGCCGATGCTTTGCAGACCGACGCTGCTCTTCAGCGCTGGCGCAGCCGTGCCAGCGCGCTGGGCGCAGAGGCCAACAAGACCCCGCAAAAGGCTGCGGACGCCATCATCGACGCCCTGGCCTGCACCGACCTGAACCAGCGCCTGGACATGCTGCGCAAAGCGATGTTCGTCGCCAAGGAAGACCGCCTGTCGAAGAACCTGGAGAAGTTCCCCGCCGCGCAAGAGGCCGAGCCCGAACTGCAGCGCCTGCTCACCGCCCGCCGCCAGCACGAGGCCTGGCAGCACCAGCAGCGCATGGCCCGGCTGGCGCGTTGTCTCATCGCGCAGTTTGTGGCCGTCAAGCAGCAGCACGGCTGGGTGGACATGAACGATGTGGAGCGCACCGCCCTGGTCATGCTGGCGGACCCGGTGCTGTCGGGCTGGGTGCAGGAGCGGCTCGATGCCCGCATTCGCCATCTGCTGGTCGATGAGTTCCAGGACACCAACCCGCTGCAGTGGCAGGCGCTGCACGCCTGGCTGTCGGGCTATGCGGGCTCGGGCGGCGGGTCTACCGCGCCCAGCGTGTTCATCGTGGGTGACCCCAAGCAGAGCATCTACCGCTTTCGCCGCGCCGAGCCGCAGGTGTTCATCGCCGCGCAGGCCTTTGTGCGCGATGGGTTGGGCGGCGACCTGCTGAGCTGCGACCACACACGCCGCAATGCGCAGGGTGTGATCGGCGCCGTCAACGCCGTCATGGGCCAGGCCCAGGCGCAGCAAGAGACCAGCGGATTCCGCGACCACACCACTGAATCGAAACATACAGGCCAGCTGCTGCGCCTGCCCGCCATCACCGACGCGGACGACGATGGCCAGGGCGCAGCGCGCGACCCGCTGGCCTGGCGCGACAGCCTGACCGAACCGCGCCACGAGGCCGAAGAAACCCAGCGCATGCGCGAATGCACCCAGGCCGCCGCCTGGGTGGCCGCGCAGATTGCCAGCGGCACGCCGCCCAAAGAGGTTCTGGTGCTGGCCCGCAAGCGCGACCGCCTGGCCAGCATGCAAGATGCCCTGCGCGCCCTGCACCTGCCCTGTGTGCAGCCCGAAAAAGCCGACCTGTTTGACGCGCCCGAGGTGCAGGACATGGTGGCGCTGCTCGACGTACTGGTGTCGCCCACACACGACCTGTCTTTGGCCCGCGCGCTCAAGTCACCCCTGTTTGGCCTGGGCGACGACGCGCTGGTCGCGCTGGCATTGTTGCGCCGCCAGCCGGAACACGCGGGCTGTAGCTGGTTTGAGTTGCTATCGAAAAGTGAGCTGCTGGCGCATGAATATCAAGCGCTTGGAGCCGTTTTGGCCCAATATCAGACGTGGGTGGGTACTTTGCCGCCCCACGACGCGCTGCACACCATTTACGAACACGGTGACGTGCTGGCCCGCTTTGCTGCCGCAGCACCTGTCACCCAGCGCCAGTCCGTGCAGGCCAATCTGCGCGCACTGCTGGCGGCATCGCTGCAGCACGACGGGGGGCGTTACCTCACGCCCTACGCCTTTGTGCGGGCCATGAAAAAGGGCGGTGTGCGTGCCCCAGGCCGGGCGGATGCGCAGGCCATCCGCTTGCTGACGGTGCACGGTGCCAAGGGGCTGGAGGCCGATTGCGTGCTGCTGCTCGATACCGACACCCGTCCACAAAAGGCCGAGACCATGGGCGTGCTGGTGGACTGGCCTGGCGAGCAGGCCGTGCCGTCTGCCTTCGTCTTTTTGGCCAGCGAATCGAACCCGCCACCCAGCGCAGTGGATGCGCTCGCCGCCGAGCAGCAGGCCCGCAGCCGCGAGGAACTGAACATGCTCTACGTGGCCATGACGCGTGCCAAGCATTGCCTGGCCCTGTCGTCTGTGCAGCCCGGTAACTCGGCCCCCGGCAGTTGGTGGAATCGGCTCGCTCCCTTGGTCACTGAAGTGGACACGCAGGCGTTGGCCCCCGCAGAACAGGCCGTGGCGGCCGTAGCGCCCGCCCAGACCTTCACCATCCCCTGCCTGCCCGCGCTGCCCGAGGCGCTGCAAAGCGCGCGCGTGCAAACCGATGCGGGATTGCCGGGCGACAGCCCTGTGGCCATGCCGGGCGACGGAGAGTCCACCCCCTTGTCGCGCCAGGGCGATGCCATGCACCAGCTGCTGGAGCAAGCCGGCGTGGCTGGTGCCCCACTGGCCGACTTGCGCGCCCAGGGTTGGGCTGCCGCGCGCATTGCCCGCCTGGCTCTGGACCACGACATTGCCCCCGCTGCCGCCGAGTTGGCCGCCCGCATGGCGCAGGCCATTCTGGCGGGCGAGGGGGCCTGGGCGTGGGACGCTGCCCTGGTGCAGACCGCCATCAACGAAGCCCCGCTGCACTACCAGGGGCAGAGCCTGCGCATCGACCGCTTGGTGCAGCGCCGCGCGGCACACGCCGGCGATGCAGAGGCCGGCTGGTGGGTGCTGGATTACAAAAGCGCCACCCAACCCCAGCGCCAGCAGGCACTGGTGGCCCAGTTGCAGCGTTACCGCGAAGCCGTACAGGCCCTGATGCCGGGCGAGGTGGTGCGTGCCGCCTTTCTCACGGGCGATGGGCGGTTGGTAATGGTGGGCGATGCGCCGGGCTCAGCAGGGGCATCGGCGGCCCAGGCCCCCGCGGTGGGGCATACTCGCCCGCCCGTTGCCCCCATTGCGCCGGTTGCCCCAGCACAACCAGAGCGCGCGCCCACCGCGCCAGGCCCTGCGGATTCTCCGCAAGGCTCCCTGTTCTGACGTGCCGCCCCCGCAACGCGCTCCTTTATTCAGCAAGGCCCTTACGTGTCCCACCCCCTTCCTCCTTCCGATACATCCCCTGCACTTGCCCAGTCTGCGGAGGCTTTGCAGTGCGACGTGGCCGTCGTCGGCGGTGGCCCTGCGGGGCTCATGGCCGCAGAGGTGTTGGCCCAGGCGGGGGGGGCCGTGCACGTGTTTGACGCCATGCCTTCGGTGGGCCGCAAGTTTTTGCTCGCGGGCAAGGGCGGCCTCAACCTCACGCATTCCGAGCCCCACGCGCCTTTTGTGAGTCGCTATGCCGGGCGCGAACCACAGATTGAGCCCCTGATTCAGGCTTTTGGCGGCCCCGAGATGCGCGCTTGGGCGCATGGGCTGGGGGTGGAGACCTTTGTGGGCACTTCGGGCCGCGTGTTCCCCACCGACATGAAGGCCGCGCCGTTGCTGCGCGCTTGGCTGCAGCGCCTGCGCGGGCAAGGGGTTCTGTTCCACATGCGCCACCGCTGGCTGGGCTGGGCCGAGGAGGGGGTGCTGCGCTTTGCCGCACCGGCAGGCGAGGTGCGGGCGGCCGCCAAGGCGGTGGTGCTGGCGCTGGGCGGCGGCAGCTGGGCACGCCTGGGGTCTGATGGTGCCTGGGTGCCGCTGCTGGCGCAGCGCGGCGTGGTTGTGGCTCCGCTGCGCCCGTCCAACTGCGGCTTTGATGTGCTGCGTGCAGACGCACCTGCGGGCGAGACGCGCCGCGCCTTTCTGCAGGAGCTGCTGGGCCGCACGCCTGCGCCCACCGTGGGCTGGACGCCGCATTTTGCCGAGAAGTTTGTGGGCCAGCCCTTCAAGACCGTGGCGCTCAGCTTTACCGACAGCCGGGGCCACAGTTTCAGTCGTCGGGGCGAGTTTGTGGTCACGGCCACAGGGGTGGAGGGCAGCCTGGTCTATGCCGCCTCGCACCTGCTGCGCGACGAGGTGGAGGCCCATGGCCACGCCACGTTCCACCTCGACCTGCTGCCCGACCATGCGCCTGAGCGCGTGCTGGTGGAAGTGCGCCACCCGCGCGGTTCCCGGTCGCTCTCCAGCCACCTCAAGAGCCGCCTGGGCCTGGATGGCATCAAGGCGGGCGTCCTGTATGAACACCTGGGCAAGGACGGCATGAACGACCCCGTGGCCCTGGCCCACGCGATCAAGGCGCTGCCCATCACCGTGGTGGCTGCGCGCCCGCTGGACGAGGCCATCAGCACGGCGGGCGGTGTGGCTTTTGAAGCGATGGACGCACACCTCATGGCGACGGCGTTACCAGGTGTGTTCTGCGCGGGAGAAATGCTGGACTGGGAGGCGCCCACCGGGGGCTATCTGCTGACCGCCAGCATGGCCAGCGGCCGTGTAGCGGGCGAGGGGGCGCTGCGCTGGCTGGGGCAGTCCGCAGGGGCTTGAGCGGCCGCTGAAGCGCACGGCGCGCTGTGGAAATACTGGAGAGAGGGAAGTTTTTGCGCGACCGCGCAAAAAGAAAGAAGAAGTTGACGAGCCTTACCCCCGGCACTGACTCCACAGTTAGGGCTGCTTGGTTCCCCACCTGACCCGGTTGGCCGCTTCACCATGCGAGGAGGCCCGTCACCGCTGATTGTACGTCGGATGGAGGCCCTGATTTTTCAGTGGCTGTTTTGTTTGCCCTGGTGGCGCCAGGGGCGCATGGCCCAGCCCGTAGAATCGACCGCATGTCCTACCTCGTGCTCGCCCGCAAGTACCGTCCCCGCAATTTCACCGAGATGGTGGGGCAGGAACATGTGGTCCAGGCCTTGTCGAATGCGCTGACCCAGCAGCGCCTGCACCACGCCTACCTGTTTACCGGTACGCGCGGCGTGGGCAAGACCACGGTGTCGCGCATTCTGGCCAAGTCGCTCAACTGCCAGGGTGCGGACGGCACTGGCGGCATCACCGCTACGCCCTGCGGCGTGTGCCAGGCCTGCACCGACATCGACAGCGGCCGCTTTGTGGACTACACCGAGCTGGACGCGGCCTCCAACCGGGGCGTGGACGAAGTGCAAAGCCTGCTGGAGCAGGCGGTCTACAAGCCGGTGCAGGGGCGCTTCAAGGTCTTCATGATCGACGAAGTGCACATGCTGACCAACACGGCGTTCAACGCCATGCTCAAGACGCTGGAAGAGCCGCCTGAGTACCTCAAGTTTGTGCTGGCCACGACCGACCCGCAGAAGGTGCCTGTCACGGTGCTGAGCCGCTGCCTGCAGTTCAACCTGCGCCCCATGGCGCCTGAAACCGTCCTCTCGCACCTCACGCAGGTGCTGGCGACCGAGAACGTGCCTGCCGAGCCCCAGGCGCTCCGCTTGCTCTCACGCGCTGCGCGGGGCTCCATGCGCGATGCACTGTCGCTGACCGACCAGGCCATTGCCTTCGGTAGCGGTCAGCTGCAGGAAGCCGGTGTGCGCCAGATGCTGGGTGCGGTGGACCGCTCCTATGTGTTCCGGCTCATCGAAGCGCTCGCCCAGGGTGACGGGAAAACCGTGGTGGAGACCTCGGACACGCTGCGCATGAACGGGCTGTCTGCCGCCTCCACGCTCGAAGAGATGAGTGCCGTGCTGCAGCGCATGGCCGTGTTCCAGGCCGTGCCCCAGATGGCCGGTGCCGTGGACGCAGACGACCCCGAGGCTGCTGAAACAGCCCGCCTGTCTGCACTGATGCCCGCCGATGAAACGCAGTTGCTCTACAGCCTGTGCCTGCACGGGCGCGGCGAGTTGGGCCTGGCGCCCGACGAGTACGCGGCACTCACCATGGTGCTGCTGCGTCTGCTGGCCTTCAAGCCTGCCAGCGGCGTCGGCGAATCGGCTGAAAAAAAAACTCTGACGCGGGCTGAAACGCCCCCCTCAGGCGCTGTTGCATCAACTGCAGCAGCCCCTGCTGCAGTGGTGGCCACGCCGGAGCCTGTGGGAGGGGCAGCGGTGAAGCCCCCCCAGGCCCTGCCTGTACCGTCGGCGCCTGCAGCTCCGGTGCGTGCTGCCCAGCAAGTCCCGTCTGCGGCCCCCGCGCCTGCAGTCCCGGCCCCCGTTCCGGCAGTGGCTGCAGGCACCGCACCTTCTGGCGCCGGACACCATCCATCAGAGTCGTTCAGCGATTCTGAGCCACCCCCATGGCCAGGTTCTGACGAGCCAGGTACTGTGACCACTGCGGCTGCGCCCGCTGCCACGGCGTTGCCGGTACGCACCACCGAGAGGTTTGAGCAAAATCCCGGTGTAGCGCAATCATTCAAAGCACAGAATGCTCCTGAATATGTAGCAATCCCGGTGCGTGAGTCCCCCGAGCCCGGCGAGCGGTTGCAGCCGCTTCCACTGTCTGCACCGACCCCGGTATCTGCCCGCTACACCCCCACCGAAGAGGGGGACGTCTGGCATGCCACGGTGCAGCACCTGGTGGCGGCGGAGGCCATCGCGGCGCTGGTGCGCGAACTGGCCCTGCAGTCGCAGCTGGTGGCGCGCGACGGTGGTCACTGGCTGTTGCGTGTCGAGCGCGAATCGCTCAATCAGCCCACGGCGCGCGAGCGCCTGCGTGCTGCCCTTGAAGCTGCGGGCCATGCGACCCAGATCAGCGTGGAAGTGGGCGTGGTCATCGACAGCCCCGCCCGTCGCAACGCCGCCGCCGCTGCCGAGCGCCAACGCCGCGCGGAAGAAATCGTGCACAACGATCCCTTCGTGCAATCGCTGATGCGTGACTACGGCGCGAGAATCGTGCCGGGCAGTATCAAGCCCGCGTGAGATGAAACACCCCCTGAGTCGCCTTCGGCGCCTTCCCCCTCTCTCGCTTCGCGGGAGGGGAACGCTCCCAGCGCGGCGGGGCGGCCCTTGCGCGGGAGCACTGGTCTGGGCAGCGGCAGTTTCGATGGCCGCTAACGGTGCAAAGCACAATACCGTGAATTTCGGATACTGAATTTCAGTCCCCACGTGGGAATCGATCAACCAGAAAGAAAGCAAAGGAAACCACACCATGTTCAACAAAGGACAACTCGCCGGCCTCATGAAGCAAGCCCAGGCGATGCAGGACAACCTCAAGAAGGCCCAGGACGAACTGGCTTTTATCGAGGTGGAGGGTGAATCGGGCGCGGGTCTGGTGAAGGTGGTCATGACCTGCAAGCACGACGTCAAGCGCATCACCATTGACCCGAGCCTGCTGGCCGAGGACAAGGACATGCTGGAAGACCTGGTGGCGGCTGCGTTCAATGCGGCGGTGCGCAAGGCGGAGGAGACATCTTCGGAGAAGATGGGCAAGCTGACGCAAGGTATGCCTGGCCTTCCCGGCGGCATGAAATTCCCTTTCTGAGGGTTGGCTACCGAGCGGGCCATCTGCGTCGTTGGGCGGTGCTCGCCATCCTCACGTACTTCAAGTACGTTCCGGTGGCTGTGCTTCGTCCGCCTAGCAGCTGATCCCGCTCGCTACGCCCTTGAGGGTGGGTGTAAAGGCAGGGGTAAATTCCCGTTGTTTTCCCACATCCGTTTGGGCTTGGCCTGTTGAGCCTCGCTCCACTGCTTCGTACGACCTTACGCGCCTTATCTCCAGCCTTTCCATGTCCACCACCAACTCCCTCGACGTTCTGATCCAGGCGCTGCGCCGGTTGCCGGGAGTGGGGGTGAAGTCTGCGCAGCGCATGGCGTTCCATCTGCTGCAGCATGATCGCGAAGGGGCGCAGGCCCTGTCGCGGGCGCTCTCGGAAGCGGTGGGCACGGTGCACCACTGCGCGCGTTGTCATACGTTCACCGAGGCGGAGGTGTGCAGCACCTGTCTGGACCCTGACCGCGATGCCACGCGGCTGTGCGTGGTCGAAACGCCCGCTGACCAGTCTGCACTGGAGCGCACGGGGGCCTTCAAGGGGTTGTACTTCGTGTTGATGGGGCGGCTCAGCCCGCTCGATGGTGTCGGTCCCAAGGAGATCGGCCTGCACAAGCTCATGGAGCGCGCAACGGATGGCACCGTTCAGGAGGTGATCCTGGCCACCAACTTCAATGCCGAGGGGGAGGCGACTGCGCATGTGATCAGCGAGGCGCTGAAGAGCCGTGGGTTGCATGTCACGCGGCTCGCGCGCGGCGTGCCTGTCGGCAGTGAGCTGGAGTACGTTGACCTGGGAACGATCGCGCATGCGCTGGTGGATCGCCGGTGATGCCAAGGCGCCTGCCAGCCCGTCGTTCCGACAATGTCTGCGGCTAAAATACTCTCAATTTAATAGCTACCAGCGCTTGTATTTGCTGCGCTGTTGCCCTCAAAAGCCTCGAAAATGAATACCACCTTGCACGTCGCGCGGTTCACCGTGGCCTATTGGTGCGTGCTGTTCGCAGCACTGCTGCCCATCGCTTGTGCCTGGTTGGCCAAAAGTGGCAACTTTGGCAAGTCCCGCAAAGAAGGCGGTTTTGACAACCACGATCCGCGCGGCTGGCTCTCGCGGCAGACTGACTGGCGCGGACGTGCCAACGCAGCGCAGGCCAACAGCTTTGAAGCGTTGCCGTTTTTCATCGGCGCGGTCATTATTGCGCACCTGCTGGGGGCGGGGCAGACGTTGCTGGACCTGCTGGCGTTGTTGTATGTCTTCCTGCGCATCTTCTACGTGATGATGTACGTGGCCGACATGCCGATGGCCCGCAGCGCAGTCTGGGCCGGCGGTTTTCTGGTCAATATTGCCATCCTGTTCATCGGTTACCGTTGAGCGCCCCGGGTGCGCGCCACCCGTCTTGCGGTGTGCTGCGGTTGAAGGCTGTCTATCGCGGTACGTAGTAACCCGCAGGGATTCACCCTGATGCGGGTTCGCCTGTGCTGCGGCACGATTGTTGCAATGCAGCATTGTCTTTTTGCCTGATTCCATGTCTCTGCCTCCACTCACCCGCCGCGCCTTTGGCGCCGTATCTGCCTTGTCGGCGGCTGCGGTGTGGGCGCCTGCCATCCGGGTGCGTGCGCAGACCGATGGCGCTGCTCTCGGGCGGGTGACCGTGGCGGTGGGAGGGCAGGGCGTTCTGTACCACCTGCCGCTGGCGCTGGCCGATGCGCTGGGGTACTTCCGCCTCGAAGGCCTGGACGTGGTGGTGCGGGACTATTCGGCGGGGGCGCTTGCTTGGCAGGCGGTACAGGACGGTGCGGCAGATGTCTGTTCCGGTGCCTTCGAGCACGTGTTGCGTGCGCAGGCGCGAGGTCATGCGTACCGCGCGCTGGTGCTGCAGGGGCGGGCCCCGCAACTGGCGCTGGGTGTGTCACTGCGGTCGGTGCCTGCGTACAAGGACCTGGGCGACCTGGCGGGGCGCAAGGTGGGGGTGTCGTCGGTGGGCTCATCCACCCACCTGGCAGCCAGCCTGATGCTGATGCGTGCGGGCGTGCCGTTGCGCGATGTGGGTTTTGTGGGGGTGGGCTCGGGCACCAATGCCATGAACGCGCTGCGTTCCGGCCAGGTGCATGCACTGTGCCATGCCGATCCCATCATGACCTTGCTGGAGCAAAAGGCTGACACCCGCATCGTGGGCGATCTGCGCTCTCTCAAGGCAGGGCAGGACATGTTCGGTGGCACCATGCCCGCCAGCTGCCTGTATGCCCCGCAGGCCTTCATCCAGAAGCAGCCTGCCCAGGCCCAGGCATTGGTCAATGGCGTTGTGCATGCGCTCAAGTGGCTGCAGACGGCAGCACCGGCAGACCTGGTGAAGGCGGTGCCTCCCGCCTACCTGATGGGTGACCGGGGGCTCTATCTGGCGGCGTTCAGCCGGGTGCGCGAGACCTACTCCACCAACGGACTGATGCCGGACGAAGGTCCGGCTACCGCACTGCGGGTATTGTCGCGCGTGCTGCCCGAACTGGCCGAGGCCAAGGTCGAACTGGCGCGTACGTCCAGCAACGATCTGGTGCGCAAAGCCCGCCAAAAGTACAGCGTCTGACAAGCCGTTGCGGCGGGAGACCCCAAGGGCCTGCTTACCTCTCCTGCGAGACCGTCAACAGGCTCTGAGGGCCCTGGCATCGACTACAGTGTCAGCCGCCTGCCCACCTGCCGCTGCACCGCAATCACACCGTGCGATACGCATCGCGCAGGCTACGTACGCAGCAGTTGTGCTGCGCCATTCCCGTGCCATTTTTCAAGGACTATCCACCATGTCGCTGAGCCTCAGCATCGGCCCGCTCGTCTCCCTGATCGCAGGCATCCTCATTCTGGTCATGCCGCGTTTGCTCAGCACCATCGTGGCGCTTTATCTCATCATCATGGGAATCCTGGGGCTGCTGGGCATGCACACGCTCCGGTTCTGATGCATGGGCCCAGCGACCGGCCAAGCAATGCCGGGTTTCGACGGGCCCAGGTGGCTTTGCTGAGGCGCCTGCGTCTCAGCGGCGCTTGACCTTGGAGGGGGATCCGCCACGCCGCGCAGGCGCTGGAGCCTGGCGTTTGCCCGCGGTGGCGGCCGATGCGCGAGCGCTGCCGCCGCTGCTGCGCGCCTGACTCTGGCGCACCGGCAGGTACACCACAATCTGCTGGCCCACCTTGAATGCGGCATTCGCCCGCACATCGTTCCAGTCCGCCACGTTGGCGGCTGCCAACTTGTAGCGCCGCGCAATGCTGGCCACCGTGTCGCCCTTGCCGGCCCGCACCGTGGTGCGGCGGGTGACGATCTCGGGGGTAAGGCTGAGTTGGCCGTTGTCGGCCAAGTGGGACGACACGTCTTGCCGGGTGGTCGTGGAGCGGGGCACCATCAGCGCCGAGCCTGCTTTGATGAGCATGCGCGGCGGGATGTTGTTCATGCTGCGCAGATCCGCCTCGCTCATGCCGGCACGTTGTGCCGCCTCGGCCACCGTCATGGTGGTGGGTACAGACCACACGGTCCAGCTCGCGTACTGGCCTTCACGCTTGGCCTCCAGGTTGCGCTGGAAGACCTTGGCGTTGTCCCAGGGCAGCAGGATTTGCGGCGTCCCGGCGGCGAGGATCACGGGTCGCTTGTACGACGGGTTGAGGGCACGGAAGTCTTCCTCGCGAATACCCGCCAGTGTGGCCACCAGCGACACATCGATGTCGTGCGTGATGTCCACGGTCTGGAAGTAGGGGTGGTTCTCGATCAGGGGCAGCTCGGTGCGGAAGGCATCGGGGTTGGCCACGATATTCTTGACCGCCTGCAGCTTGGGCACATACATGCGGGTCTCCGCAGGCATGTTCAGGTCGGTGTAAGTGGTGCCCAGTCCCAGCTTCTGGTTGCGGGCAATGGCCCGGCTTACGCTGCCTTCACCCCAGTTATAGGCGGCCAGGGCAAGGTGCCAGTCGCCAAACATGCCGTAGAGTTTTTGCAGGTAGTCGAGTGCCGCCCGGGTGGATGCCAGCACGTCGCGACGGTCGTCGCGGAAGGCGTTCTGCTTGAGGTCGAAATAATTGCCCGTAGCGGGCATGAACTGCCACATGCCTGCGGCCTTGGCGCTCGATACCGCTTGGGGGTTGAACGCGCTTTCAATGTAGGGCAGCAGCGCCAGTTCGGTCGGCATCCCCCGGCGTTCCAGCTCTTCAACAATATGAAACAGGTACTTGCTGGAACGCTCCGTCATCCGCTGCATGTAGTCGGGGCGCGTGGCGTACCACTGCTCGCGGTCCTGTACCAGCTCATGCTGCAGGTCGGGCATGGCAAAGCCGCGCCGGATGCGGTCCCACAAGTCGGCGGGGGCCGAGAGCGATGCCACCTCGCCACTCGTGGCTTGCGCGGCAGTGATGGGTTTGAGCGGGCCGTTGGGGATGACAGGGGTGTGGGGCGACGCAGGGCCCTTGGTGCTGGTGGTGTTTCCGCTGGCGGACGCCTGGTCGGGCGTCGAGCCCGTAGTGGCGCAGCCTGTCAGCCACAAAAGGCCGGCCAGGCAGGCAATGTGCAAAATTTTCATCGGAACTCGTTTTTCCATTGACGCAGCGCGGCCAGCACCGCTACGGCGTCGTCAAGGGGCACCTGCGCGTCGTAGCCCTGGGCGGCTTGCGCCACCGGGCCCTGCCGCACGCGCAGAAAGGGGTTGATGTCTCGCTCCAGCGCCATGTGCGAAGGCAGTGTGGGCTGGTTCTGCGCCCGCAGGGCTTCGCATTGGCTGCTGTAGTGGAGCAGGGCGGCGTTGCCAGGTTCCACGGCCCGCGCAAACTTCAGGTTAGACAGTGTGTACTCGTGGGTGCAACACACCCGGGTGTTGCCAGGCAGTGCCGCCAACCGGTCCAGCGAGTCGAGCATTTGCGCAGGTGTGCCTTCAAACAGCCGGCCACAACCGCCTGAGAACAGCGTATCGCCACAAAAAAGCAGGGGCGCTCCGTCCATCTCGCGACAGTAGTAGGCAATGTGGCCCGCCGTGTGCCCTGGCACGTCGATGACCTGGAACTGCAGCCTCAGCGCGTTGACGGTATCGCCTTGAGCCAGCCGCTCCAGCGGCTCGGGCATGCGCTCCCGCGCTGGGCCATACACCCGTGCACCGGTGGCTTGGCGCAGGGCATCGACTCCGCCGACATGATCGGCATGGTGGTGCGTGACTAGAATGGCTTGCAATGACAGGCCCCAGCGGTGCAAGGCCTGCTCCACCGGCGCGGCTTCTCCCGGGTCCACCACGATGGCCTGGCGGCCGTCGTGCAGCATCCAGATGTAGTTGTCGGTAAAGGCGGGCAGCGGTAGCAAGTTCATGAGCGATCAAATTATAGGTTTGCACCACTGGTTCGACTCCCCCCCTGGCCGCTACCTGCTCGCATGGGAGCAGGCACGCTTTGACGAGGCGGTGGCCGATATTTTTGGATATCACAGTCTCCAGCTCGGCATGCCGCTGCTGGACGGCCTGCGCGCCAACCGCATGCCCCACCAGTGGCTGGCGATGGGGCAGGAGGCCGTGGAGGGCTCCATCGCCTTTGTGGAGACCGGTGATGACGATGGGCCGCTGCAGCGCCGCGCGGTGGACCTGCTCACCGAGCCTGTGGCCTTGCCCTTCCCCGCAGCGAGCCTGGACCTGCTGGTGTTGCCCCACACGCTGGAGTTGAGCATCGACCCCCATGCCGCGCTGCGCGAGGTGGAGCGGGTGCTGGTCCCTGAAGGGCGTGTGGTCATCAGCGGCCTGAACCCCACCAGCCTGTGGGGCCTGCGGCAGCGGCGCGCGCGGCTGTACCAGCGCCTGGGGCGGGGCACGCTGTATCTGCCCGACGTGGGCGAGTTCATCGGCTATCGCCGCCTGCGCGATTGGCTGCGGCTTTTGAACTTCGAGGTCGAATCTGCCCGATTTGGCTGTTATCGTCCAGCGGTGCGCAGCGCGCAGTGGCTGGAGCGTTTTGGCTGGATGGACCCTTTGGGTGAGAAATGGTGGCCCATTCTGGGTGCCGCGTATTTTCTCGTGGCTGTCAAACGGGTGCATGGCATGCGTTTGCTGGAGCCCGCCTGGCGCACCCACCGCCAGCGTGCTGCGGGCACCGTGCCCATCGCCAACCGGGTGTCTCAAAGCGGGGTGAATCCTTCGCGCACTGCGCCCACTGCAGCCCGGCACAAGCCTTGAGCACAGCCTTTCGCGGTTGCCTTGGGCTTCCATGCCCCGTCATGGCAACCATCCACCTCATTGTCAGGAACAGAGTTTGAACCAGGTAGAGATTTACACCGATGGCGCCTGCAAGGGCAATCCGGGCCCCGGCGGGTGGGGCGTGTTGCTGCGCTCTGGCGCGACCGAAAAAGAGCTGTTTGGCGGCGAACTGGGTACCACCAACAACCGCATGGAGCTGATGGCGGTGATCGAGGCGCTGTCGGCCCTCAAGCGCCCCTGTGCCGTGACGCTGTACCTGGACAGCGAGTACGTGCGCAAGGGCATTACCGAGTGGATCCATGGCTGGAAGGCCAAGGGCTGGCGCACGGCCTCCAAGCAGCCGGTCAAGAACGTGGAGCTGTGGCAGCGGCTGGATGCGCTGGTCAGCACCGGCGGGCACCGCATCGAATGGCGATGGGTGAAAGGGCATTCGGGCGACCCGGGCAATGAGCGGGCCGACGCGCTGGCCAACCGGGGCGTGGACCAGGCCCTGGGCCGCAGGTAGATCCATTGCCAGCTGCTCACCGCATGCAAGCCTCTTCGGAGGCTTTTTTTGTGCCCTCGTCCGAGGCGGCCAGTACGGCCATCACGCCCCAGCGGCGAATGCTCCGGGATATTGCTGCGGGTGACTGCGGCTGCACACACCCACTGTTACATTGTGTGACTGCGCATCCCACCTCACTGGATTGATTGACCCATGGCGTCCAAGAGCAAGTACAAGTACCTCGTTTTCGCTGTCATCGGCATCGCTGCCGCATCAGGCGCTGCCTGGTGGCTGCAGAAGCCCGTGCAGCCGCAGCAGCGTGCCGAGGCCGGGGCGGGCGGTGCAGGCGCTGGCGCATCGGCTGGTGGCGCTACGCCCGCCGGTGCTGGCCGCCCCGTGGCCGTAGAAACGGTGACCGTGCGGCAGATGGCGCTGCGCGACGATGCCGAAGCCGTGGGAAGCCTGCGGTCGCGCCAGAGCGTGATGCTGCGGCCCGAGGTGGGCGGGCGCGTCACCCAGCTCAACTTCCGTGACGGCCAGCGTGTGCGGCGCGGGCAAGTGCTGGTGCAGCTGGATGACCAGCTGCCGCGTGCGCAGATCCAGCAAAGCCAGGCCGAGTTGTCGATTGCGCGGGCCAACCACAAGCGCAATCAGGAGCTGGTGGCCCAGGGCTTCATCAGCCAGCGTTCGGTGGACGAGAGTGCGGCCAACCTCGAAGTGGCCCAGGCCAAGCTGGCTTTGGCCCAGGCCACGGCCCAGCGCCTGAAGATCCTGGCCCCGTTCGATGGCATTGCAGGCATTCGGGGCGTGAACGTGGGCGACTACCTCAAGGACGGGGCCGATATCGTCAACATCGAAGACCTTGATGCGGTGTATGTCGATTTCCGCCTGCCCGAGCGGTTGCAGGGCAAGGTGCGCCCGGGGCAGACCGCGCAGGTCACGTTTGATGCACTGCCGGGCGGGCGTTACGCCGCCGTGGTGCAGGCCATCAGCCCACAGATCGATGCGGATGGGCGGGCCATCGCGGTGCGCGGCTGCATCGACAACCGCCGCCTGCAGCTGCGCCCCGGCATGTTCGCGCGGGTGACGACCCTGTTTTCCGAACGCAGCGACGCGCTTGTGGTGCCCGAGGAAGCCGTCGTGCCCGACGGCACCAGCCCCTATGTGCTCAAGGTGGTGGAAGGCAAGGAGCCCAGCAGCAAGGTGACGCGCCGCACGCCGGTCAAACTGGGCGTCCGTTCACCTGGGTGGGTGGAGGTGGTGGACGGCTTGAGCGCCGGAGACCTGGTGGTCACGGCGGGCCAGCAGCGCATCCGCAAGGACGGCACCGAGGTGCGCGTGGTGGAGCTGGGCAAGCAGGGCAACGGTGGTGCGGCGGCCGCAGCAACGCGGCCGGCTTCGGGCGGTTCAGCTGCTGCGACTGGGGCGGGCCAAAAGGCAGCACCGGTGGCTGATGCGCCTGCGCAGAGCACCTCTGCGGCATCGGCATCTCCGTCTCCTGCTGCCGCCCCCTCGGGGGCCAGCGTGATGGCGGCTCGCAGCGAAACCGATCCGCTGCCCGGCCCCAACCCTTGCCAGCTGGCCGGAACCTCCAGCCGGTCCACGCCCACTGGCAGCCGCCCTCCCTTTTGACGGACTGCCTGTCGTCACCCTCTGTGCCTCTGGACTGCCATGCAACTCGCTGAAATCTCCATCCGCCGGCCGGTGTTTGCCACCGTGCTGTCACTGCTGGTGCTGTTGATTGGCGCGGTGAGCTTCACACGCCTGTCGGTGCGCGAATACCCCAAGATCGACGAACCCGTGGTCACCGTCAGCGTGCGGTATGCGGGCGCGTCGGCCGAGGTCATCGAATCGCAGGTGACCAAGCCTCTCGAAGACTCCATCGCCGGTATCGACGCCGTGGATGTGATCACCTCCATCAGCCGGGCCGAGCAAAGCCAGATCAGCGTGCGCTTTCGCCTGGAGAAGGACGCTGACAACGCCGCCGCTGAAGTGCGCGACCGCACCGCCCGTGTGCGCAACCGCCTGCCGCTCGCGGTGGATGAGCCCGTGATTGCCAAGGTGGAGGCCGATGCGTCGCCCGTGCTGTGGCTCGCCTTCAGCAGCGATACACGCAGCCCGCTGGAGATCAATGACCTGATCAACCGCATCGTCAAGCCCCGGTTGCAGACGGTGACCGGTGTGGCGGATGTGCCGATTTATGGCGAGCGCAAATACGCCATGCGCGTGTGGCTGGACCCCGAGCGCATGGCCGGCTATCGCTTGACCACGCAGGACGTGGAAGACGCCATCCGCCGCAACAATCTGGAGCTGCCAGCAGGCCGCATTGAATCGCAGCAGCGCGAGTTCAGCGTGACGTCCCAGACCGACCTGAAAACCCCGGCGCAGTTTTCCGACATCGTGATCCGCACGGTCAATGGGTTTTCGGTGCGCGTGCGTGATGTGGCCCGGGTTGAAGAAGGCCCTGCCAGCGACCGCAGCCGCGTGCGGCTCAATGGCCGCGATGCGATCTCGGTGGGTGTGATCCGCCAGGCCACGGCCAACCCGCTGGAGCTGTCCAAAGGCGTGCGCGCCATGATCCCCTTGCTCAAGGCCGACCTGCCGCCAGACATCGGCATCGACATTGCCAACGACAACTCGCTGTTCATCGACCGCTCCATCAAGAGCGTGTACTCCACCATCATCGAGGCCGTGGTGCTGGTCGCCCTAGTGATCTTTGTGTTCTTGCGCACGTTCCGTGCGTCCATCATTCCCATCATCACCATCCCGGTCAGCCTGGTGGGCAGTTTTGCGCTGATGTCGCTGGCCGGCTTTTCGATCAACACGCTCACGCTGCTGGCGCTGGTGCTGGCCATTGGCCTGGTGGTGGACGACGCCATCGTGATGCTGGAGAACATCTACCGCCACATCGAAGAGGGGCTCGACCCGTTTTCTGCCGCCATCAAGGGCGCACGCGAAATCGGATTTGCCATCGTGGCCATGACGCTCACGCTGGTGGCGGTGTATGCGCCACTCGCATTCACACCCGGCCGCACGGGGCGCTTGTTCGTGGAGTTTGCGCTGGCGCTGGCCGGAGCCGTGGTGGTGTCGGGCTTTGTGGCGTTGACGCTCTCGCCCATGATGTGTTCGCTGCTGCTCAAGCACAACCCGAATCCCAATTGGTTTGACCGCTCCATGGAGCGTTGGCTCACCGCACTCTCGGATGCCTATGGCCGCCTGCTGCGCTGGATCGTCACGGCCCGCTGGAGTGGTGCGGGCGCGGGGCGCAGTGGCGTGCGGGGTGCGCTGTTCCAGGCCCGCTGGATCGTGCTGGGCGTCATGGCCCTCAGCGGCGCGGCGCTGGTGCTGGTGTTCCCCAGCATGCGGCAGGAGCTGTCGCCGCTGGAAGACCGGGGCACCATTTTGGCCAGTGTGACCGCGCCCGACGGCGCCACGCTGGACTACACCAACCGCTATGCGCTGGAGCTGGAAAAGATCGGCAACACCTACCCCGAATTCGACCGCGTGTTTGCCAACATCGGTAACCCCACGGTGGCGCAAGGCAGCGTGATCTACCGCACCGTCGACTGGGAAAAGCGCGACCGTACCACGTTGGCCCTGGCCAAGGAGCTCCAGCCCAAGGTGGCGGGCCTGCCCGGCGTGAATGCCTTCCTGATCACGCCGCCATCGCTGGGCCAGGGCTTTCGCTCGCGGCCACTCACCTACGTGATCCAGACCTCGGACAGCTACGAAAACCTGAGCAAGGTGGTGGCTGCCTTCATGGCCGAGATTGCGCAGAACCCCGGCATCGTGTCCCCTGACGTGGACCTGCGCCTGAACAAGCCAGAGCTGCGCATCGAGGTCAACCGTGAACGCGCCGCCGACCTAGGCGTGAGCGTGGAAGGGGTGGCCAAGGCCATCGAGACCATGCTGGGCGGCCGCACCGTCACACGTTACAAACGCGATGCCGAGCAGTACGACGTGATCGTGCAGACCGAGGCGCGGGGCCGCACCACGCCCGAGAACATCGACACCATCTATGTGCGCGGCCGCAACGACGCGATGATCCCGCTGACCAGCCTGGTCAACGTGCGCGAAAGCGTGAGCCCGCGCGAGCTGAACCACTTTGGTCAGCGCCGCTCGGCCACCATCACGGCCAACCTGTCGTCCGACTACTCGCTGGGCCAGGCCATCACCTTCATGAACGAGACGGCGGCCAACGTGCTCAAGCCCGGCTACACCACCGACCTGAACGACACCTCGCGGGAGTTCAAGAACTCGCAAGGCGCGCTGGGCGTGGTGTTTGTGCTGGCGCTGGTGTTCATCTTCCTGGTGCTTGCCGCGCAGTTCGAAAGCTTCATCGACCCGCTGGTCATCATGGTGTCGGTGCCGCTGTCGATGATCGGTGCGCTGCTGGCGCTCAAGTGGAGCGGCGGCTCGCTCAACGTGTATTCGCAGATCGGGCTGATCACGCTCGTGGGGCTGATCACCAAACACGGCATCCTGATCGTGGAGTTCACCAACCAGCTGCGCGAAGAGGGCATGGAGATGGTGGACGCGCTGGTCAAGGCCTCGGCTCAGCGACTGCGCCCCATCCTGATGACTACGGGGGCCATGGTGCTGGGCGCCATTCCCCTGGCTTTGGCGACGGGCGCTGGCGCCGAAACGCGCACCCAGATCGGCTGGGTGATTGTGGGTGGCATGTCGCTGGGCACGCTGCTCACCATTTTTGTGGTGCCCACCATGTACACGCTGTTTGCCCGCAAGGCGGTGCCGGGGGCCAACACAGCCGTGGCTGTGGATCAGTCGACCCACCCGCTGCACCCGCACGACTATGTGGCCAAGTAGCCTTCAGTGGGAGTGCAAAGCGAGCTGCCAAAACAGCAAAAGCAAAGCAAGACAAGAAAGGGCCCGGCAGGGCTCTTTCTGCTTTCTGTTGTGCAGTGCCAGCGTGAGGACGGTCTGGGTCCAGCGGGTTGCAGCGCGGGTGGCTTAGGCCAGCACCGCCTGCACCGCGTCCTGCAATTCCTGGCCGCTCTGCGGGCGCACCAGGCGCGCCACTTCCTTGCCGTCTTTCATAAAGACCAGTGTCGGCCACAGCTTCACGCCGAACGTGCGGCCCAGGCGCTGGCCAGGGCCGTCTTCCACCTTGACGTGGGCAATGTCCGCGCGGTCCCTCAGGGCGGTTTCGATCAATGGCTGGGCGCGCTGGCAGTGGCCGCACCAGGGGGTACCGAACTCGACCACTGTGGCGCCGGGCAGGCGGTCCACATCGTCTCGGGATGGGGGTTGTGCAAGGTGTTGGGCGGCGTAGGGCATGGCGCGATTCGTTGTCTGGGATTGTTGTGAAAGGCGGTTTTCAGGTTAATCCGGCGGCAGATGACATGCACCGGCCTGCTGCGCATTACCGTGTCAGATCACGCCCTCAAACACCATCACATCCACGGCGTCGCCTACCGCCACATTGCCCTGCCTGTGGTGCAACACGATGAGCCCGTTGGCCTGCACCATGGAGCTGAGCACGCCCGAGCCCTGGTTGCCGGTGGTGCACACCTGCAGCGCGCCGTCGGCGGCGGTAGTGACCAGGCCACGCTGGTATTCGGTGCGGCCGGGCTTCTTGCGCATGGGCTCGGTGCTGATGGCGCGCAGCAGCGGGGGCGCCGCGCGGGTGCTGCCCATCATGCGCAGCAGGGCGGGGCGCACAAAGGCGAGGAAGGTCACCATCACCGCCACGGGGTTGCCGGGCAGCCCGAACAGCACAGCGCCACCGGTGGGTGTGTTGATATCATTTTGATAGCTGCCAGCGCTTGATTTACTAGCGCTTGAGGCCGAAATGGCTTGATTTTCTGCGTTGCCGATGCGCCCCACGGCCATGGGGCGGCCGGGACGCATGGCGATGCGCCAGAAGGCCACGTCGCCCAGCTTTTTCATCATGGTGCGGGTGTGGTCGGCCTCGCCCACACTCACGCCTCCGCTGGTGATGATGGCGTCGGCCTGCTGGGCCGCCTGGCGAAAGGCAGCTTCGAGCAGTGCAGGCTCGTCACGCACCACGCCCAGGTCAATCACCTCCACCCCCATGCGCGTGAGCAGGCCGAACACGGTGTAGCGGTTGCTGTCATACACGGCGCCTTCGCGGGGAGCCTCGCCCAGGCTCAGGATCTCATCGCCGGTCGAGAAGTACGCCACCCGCAGTCGGCGGTACACCGAGACGGTGGGCAGGCCCAGGCTGGCCACCAGGCCCAGGGCGGCGGGCGTCAGCAGTTCGCCACGGGCCAGGGCCACGCGGCCTTCCATGATGTCTTCGCCCTTGAAGCGGCGGTTGTCTCCGGCGCGCAGCACATCGGCTGCGATGGTGATCTGGCCGTCGGCAGCGGCGGTGGTGAACTCCTGCGGCACCACGGTGTCCAGCCCGGCGGGCATGATGGCGCCGGTCATGATCTTCACGCATTCGCCTGCAGCCACCGTGCCTGCCCAGGCCTTGCCCGCCAGGGCGGTGCCCACCACGCGCAGGGTGAGCGGCTGCCCAGCCACCAGTTGCGCGCCCGCAAAAGCGTAGCCGTCCATGGCCGAGTTGTCGTGGGGCGGCACGCTGACGGGCGAGATCACATCCTGCGCCAACACGCGGCCCAGCGCGCTGAACAGCGGCAGCACTTCGGTGGCGGTGACGGGCTCAACCAGCCGGTCCAGAAACTGGTTCACGTCGGCGGCGCTCAGGGCCTGCGGGTCGTAGCCTTGCAGCTCGGCGGCTATCTGGGCAATGGTTTTCATGGGTGGGATTCGCTTGAAGTCAGTGGGAGAGCAGCCGCACCATGTGCAGCTTGTCGTAGCCCACGCCATCCACCACGATGGCGTTGGGCAGCAGGCCCCAGGGGCGGAACCCGGCCTGCTCATACAGGCGCACCACATGCTGGTTGGACGCGGTGACGGTGAGCACCAGTTGGGTCAGCCCCGGCACCTGGCTGGCGGCCTGCACGCAGGCATCCACGAGCTGCCGGCCAACGCCCCGGCGCTGCGCAGCAGGCGACACCATCATGCCGACCACCACCGCGCAGTGGCGCTGTTTGGTGCGTTGCTCGCGCTCGCAGCCCAGGCAGCCGAGCAGCTGGCCCGCCGTGTCGAAGGCGCCCAGGAAAAACTGGCCGGACTCCAGCGCGCCAAACCGCGCCACGTACTCGCTGGCATCGCGGCCCACGGAAGATTCGTAGTCCGAGGTGAAGGCATCCGGCGCTGTGCGCAGTGCCTCGTCCCGCAAAGCCTTGTAGGCCAATGCGTCTGTGGCGACCAGGGGGCGGATCTGCACCGCGCCAGCGTCCACCGGGGGGCGACTGTTCATTGGGGTTGGCGCGGGGGTCAGGCCTGGGGCGCGCTGCTGTTTTCCAGCGCGTGCAGCTCGGCCAGCGTGTTGGCGTTGAAAAAGGCCTGGGGGTCGTCGCCCGGCTGGTCGAACGGCACGATGGCGCAGCGGTGCTGGCCGGTCCACGCGTCGATCTTGCGGCCACCGGCCTGGGTGAAGGCGACCAGGCTTTCCAGCAGGTCCACGCGCAGTAGGCAGAACACCGGCTGAGGGCGCACGGTGATCTGGCCCTTGCCGTCGTCTTCCGGGGCTGCGGCCATGGCAATGTCGGCGCCCTCGGCGTCTGCCGCTGCCGCCAGGCGCTGGGCGAGGTCCAGCGGAAACAGCGGCGTGTCGCAGGGCACCGTGAGCAGCCAGGGGGTTTCGCAGCGCTCCAGCCCGGTCAGAAAGCCTGCCAGGGGCCCGGCGTAGTCGCTCAGCACGTCCGGCCACACCGGCGTGCCAAAGGCCTCGTAGGCCGCCAGATTGCGGTTGGCATTGACCATGGTGGCGCCGGTCTGCATCTGTAGCCGCATCAGCGTGTGCAAGGCCAGCGGCAGGCCGCGAAAGTTCTGCAGGCCTTTGTCCACCCCGCCCATGCGGGAGCCGCGGCCCCCTGCGAGGACCAGGCCGGTGATGTCTTGCTGATTGATCAATTGAAATCCTGTGGGCAATGAGTCGTGTGCTGGATAGCCGGCGCTGTGCATGAGCGCAACGCTTTTTCTACAGAGCTGCTAGTGTGCTGTCCCGCAAATAGCTGCACGAAATGAAATCGATGGCATCGCGCCCAGGGCAAGGCGCAAACCGCAGTGATAGCCGTAGCTATCGCGAGGATTTGCAACGCAGCCTTGGGGGTGAGGACGCGATTTCATGTGCAGTTATTTGCGGGACAGCACACTAGCCCCCGATGTAGCTCATCTCAACGCGGCGAGCACCCTGGCCGGTGTCGGCAGGCAGGCTGCTGCGCAGCTCGGAGTAGCGGTCGTTGCGCTGCTGCCAGATGGGGGCGATGGCCGAGGCAATCTCTGCATCGTTCGCGCCCCCGCGCAGCAGGCTTCGCAGGTCGTAGCCCTGGCTGGCAAACAGGCACAGGTAGAGCTTGCCTTCGGTGGACAGGCGTGCGCGGTTGCAGTCGTGGCAGAAGGCCTGGGTCACGCTGCTGATCACGCCGACCTCGCCCAGTGCGGGGTCGTGCCGGCCCTGGGCATCGGCATAGCCCCAGCGCTCGGCGGTTTCGCCGGGGCTGCTCGGGTCCAGCTGCACCAGCGGCAGTTCGGCACGCAGGCGTTCGATGAGTTCGGCAGAGGGCAGCACCTCGTCCATGCGCCAGCCGTTGGTGGCGCCCACGTCCATGTATTCGATGAAGCGCAGCGTGGTGCCGGTGCCCCGAAAGTGACGCGCCATGGGCAATATCTCATGGTCGTTGGTGCCGCGCTTGACCACCATGTTGACCTTGATGTGCGACAGGCCCGCCGCATGCGCGGCGTCGATTCCGGCCAGCACATCGGCCACCGGAAAGTCCACATCGTTCATACGGCGAAAGATCGTGTCGTCCAGGCCGTCCAGGCTCACCGTCACGCGGTTCAGGCCCGCGTCCTTCAGGGCCTGGGCCTTTCGCGCGAGCAATGAACCGTTGGTAGTGAGCGTGAGGTCGGGCGCCACGCCGTCCACGGTGCGCAGCTGGGCCAGTTGCGCCACCAGGTCCTCGAGGTTCTTGCGCAGCAGGGGCTCGCCGCCGGTCAGGCGGATCTTGCGCACGCCGTGCGCCAGAAACAGCCGCGCCAGCCGCGTGATTTCCTCAAAGCTCAGGAGCGCCCCGTGCGGCAGATAGGGGTAGTCCTTGTCGAACACTTCCTTGGGCATGCAGTAGTTGCAGCGGAAGTTGCAGCGGTCCGTCACGCTGATGCGCAGGTCGCGCAGCGGGCGCCCCCGCGTGTCGGTGAGTTGGCCCGTGGGGCTCGCCAGCCGCGCTGGTACCGTGGCTGCCAGCGCGGCCAGGCGCTCATCGACCAGCGGAATCACGCGTTCAGACATGGGTGGGCTCGTTCAGCAGGACGGGAGGGCACATGCCCCGCATTTTCTCACTCCAGCCAGCGCACGTTCTGCAGGATCTCGTCAAAGAAGCTGCGCAGCGTCAAGGTGTTCATGCTGAACGGGTCGAAATCGGGGGTGCTGGAGTATTTGAGGAACAGCTGCCGGTTGGCGTCCAACGAGCCCAGAAGCCCCATGGACCAGCTGGTAAACCGGCGGTGCGGGATCTCGCCAAAGTCCAGCACGGCCGTGTCCTTGTGGCGCGTGTCCTTGAGCAGTCGGTGGTACAGCGCGTTGACCGCAGCACGGTCGCCTTCGAGCTGCTGCAGGAAGATGCCGTTGTTCAGGCACAGCGCACCAGTGATGCCCGCGCGGGCATTGTTGCGCTGCGACGCGCCCAAGATGTCCTTGATGTCCGCAGGGCCGAGCACACGGGAGGTGCGGCTGGCATAGGTCAGTTGTATCAACATGTGTGTCTCCTGAACGGCGCAGTGTGTCAGGTTTGGTGCACATCAGTGGGCCCGCCCGCCAATGACCCTGAAGATGGGTGCTGTGTCTTCGCAGGTGTGGGACCCGCGGATGGGGGATGTTTGATCTGGCGCAGGGCGTCGAAATGCTGCGTTGCAACAATACGGGCATACGATTTCAGGGGGTTCCCATGCCAGTTCGCGAGCTATTGAACAGGTTCTCCGCCGACGCCATGCCATGCCAGCGCCGTGTGGCGGTGCAATGGGTGGCGGCGGGCATCCTGCTGCCCACCTGGGCCAATGGGGCCCAGGCACAGATGGGATTGTCGGGGGCCATCAACTATGCGGGCTGGTTCCGTGCACTGTCGCAACGCATGGCCAAGGCCTATTGCCAGCAGTACCTGCAGGTGCTGCCGGGCGCTGCGGTGGACGTGATGGGGCTGGCACGCAAGATGGTGCAGTCCGGCAGCAACGAGCTGGCCCGGGGCATGCAGTCAGGGCAATGGCCTGCCGATGTGGGGCGCCAACTGGCCGATGTGCAAAAGCAGTTTGCCCTGCTCAACCAGTTGACGGCAGCGCCGGCCACCCAGACCGCACTGGTCGTTGCGGCGTCCGAGCAGGCAGATCGCACGCTGCTGGTCGCGCAGACCGTGACCGAGTCCATCGAGAAGATGGCACAGGCCCCCAGCGCCCGCCTGGTCAACCTGGCGGGCCGCCAGCGCATGCTGTCGCAGCGCCTGGCCAAGAACTATTTTCTGAATGCGGCCAAGGTGGAGTCGAAGGTCGTGCAGGCGCAGCTGGTGGCCGATGCGGCCGACTTCCGGCAGGCGTTGCAGACGTTGAAAACAGCGCCGGTGTCCACGCCCGCCATCCGCAGCGAGCTGGAGCTGGCCGACTCGCAGTGGCTGTTCTTCGACTCGGCCCTGCGCCGCCCGGCCGATGACGCAGGGCTCAGTGCCGTGGCGACCACCAGCGAACGCCTGCTGGGCGTGATGGACAAGCTCACCAGCCTCTACGAGGCCGCCCTGCGCGAGGTGCTGGGCTGAGCCTCACCGCACGGCTGGACGTATCCGGTCAGTGGCCGCCACAGGCGGCAGGCAGCGTGAATTCCGCCAAACGGCAATCGCGCCCCACCAGCACCAGCCGCGTGTCCAGCGCGTCGAAAAATCCTGGCGGCGGTGGTAGCGGCAAGTTCTGCACGCGCTTGTGCGCGTCGATGCGGACCGCTGCCAGCTCATAGTCGCGCGCCAGGGCCATCCACAGGCCGTGCGCGCCGGCAGACTGGCGTGCGCCAGTCATGAGGCTGCGGCCAGAGTCCAGCCACCAGCGGTAGATGGCGGTGGCAATGCCCATGCGCCGGTAGCCGTGCGCTACCTTGGTGTGGGGTGCGCGCAGGTGGCGGTCGGTGCGCCGGTCCACCTCCACCAGCCGGTTGAACACGGTGTAGGCCACGATGCGGTTGCGCAGCGGGTCGATGGCGTACACAAAATATTCGCCATCGGCCTCGCGCAGGCGGAACACCAGCCCGCGCAGATGCAGGGGCAGCGGCTGCATCGCATCGCGCGTGCGGTGGTTGGTGCGAATGCGGTCGTACAGCGCATCGAATTCGCGCTGGATGTCGCGGCCCGACAGGTCCACGTCGATGCGCAGTTCGGTCAGCCACTGGGCCCAGCGGCCGGGGCTGGTCGATGCCTTGGTGGTTCCGGTGGTGGTGGCATGGCCAGGCAGGTGCAGGCAAAGGGCGCTGGCCATCATGGCGTGCTCCCCGTGCCCCCGGTCCAGCAGCCGCTCAGCAGGCGTGCCGGCTGTTCGCGGGCGCACACCTGGGCGCTGTGGGGCCAGTCGGGCAAGGGCACGTCCAGGCCCGCATACACGCCATAGGCGTCGCCCGCGGCAATCGTTTCACCCGCCCAGAGGCTCTCGCCCGCACGGATGGCCCCGCCGGTGTGAATGTGACCACCGGCCCGCACACCCCAGCCCACCTGCAGGTGGCCCTTGCAGTCCACATCGCCCATGGCCCACACGCCCCGGGCGGCCTGCACGGCGGCATCGGCTTGCAGATGCCCTCCCACCTTGATGCCGCCGTCGCAGCCCAGGTCGCCCACCACCCGCAGATCCTGGGCCACCCGGCAGTGGCCACTGACGTGGGCGGCGGCGCCGCAGTCCAGCTCGCCGCCCACACGCAGGCTGCCTGTGCACTGCAGCCGCTGCGCCACGGTCAGCGACCAGCCCACGCGCACATCACCGTGCAACCGTGCGCTGCCCTCGCAGCGCACCGCGCCCGCCACGCGCAGGTCTTCGCCCACGCGCAGCGCACCGCCCACCCGCAGGCCGCCCAGCACGCTCAGGCTGCGGCCGGTGCGCAGCACACCCTCCACATCGGCATGGCCCCGGCAGCGCACGCTGCCCGCAAACACCAGCGCGTCTGCCTCCAGGTGGTCCACCTCCAGCACATCGTTGGTGGGGCCGAACTGGTCCAGCATCCAGCACGCGTCTTCCACGCGGCCCTCGCGTACCAAGTCGTCCAGCAGCGCCTGGTAGTTGCTGGCGCCCTCCTGGCGGCGCAGGTACCAGCGGTAACCGTCGGCACAAGGCCGCTTGGCGCGGATGAAGTGGCGGGTGATGTCGGTGGCGGCAGACGCGTTGGCGATGGCCTCATCGGCGGGCAGGCTGTGCGCAAGGGCGCATGGGGCGAGCGAAATCTCGCCCGAAGGGAACGGGGGCATTGACACTCCTGACGTCCGCGCCCCGGCGGTTGCCAAGGCGCAAGCTGGCGCTGGGCGTGGGGCCCGGCGACAAGAGGTGCGCGAAAAGAATGCGGAGGGGAGGGGGTGTCGCCGGGCTCAGGAATCTGCAGCGAGGGTGCAGAGAGCGCGGTCACCGGCCTGGAGCGTGGCCTGCGAGCGCGCGCCACGGCGCAGCGGCGCGGTGGCGCTGGCGGCTGTGGCGGGAGAGTGGCTCGCAAACATCGGCGGCACTATAGGCAGCAGGGCCTGCACCGTCAAATCAATCCGCACTGCCCTAGTGCGGATTGGGCCGCTCAAAAAGGGGCGTGGTGGCTGCTTCAGAGCATGCCTCGACGCCTGTTTGTTTGCTTGCTGACTTAAACGCAGCGCCCGCCATCCACCTCAATGCACACACCGCTGATGAACGAAGCCTCTTCGCTCGCCAGGTACAGCGCGGCGTTGGCCACGTCCAGCGCGGTGGAGAAGCGGCCCAGCGGAATGGTGGCCAGGAACTTGGCGCGGCGCGCATCGTCCACCGGGCCGCCCGCAAACTCGGCGGCCAGGCCGGTGTCGGGGTTGAACACGGGGTTGATGCAGTTCACGCGGATGTTGTCGGGGCCCAGCTCAGCGGCCATGGACTTGCTGGTGATGATGACGGCGCCCTTGGAGCCGTTGTACCAGGTCAGGCCTGGGCGGGGGCGCAGCCCGGCGGTGGAGGCGATGTTGATGATGCTGCCGCCACCCGCCTGGCGCAGTGCGGGCACGGCGTGGATGGCGCTCAGGTAGATGCTCTTCATGTTGATGGCATAGACCTTGTCGAACTCGTCTTCGCTCACCTCGAGCATGGGGCGGTTGCGGTGCGTCCAGCCTGCGTTGTTCACCACCACATCCAGGCGGCCGTACAGGCGCACGGCTTCGTCGACCATCGCCTTGACTTCGGCGGACTTTGTCACGTCGGCTTTGAAGAACGCGGCGGTGCCGCCGGCGGCCGTGATCTCGGCCACCACACGCTGGCCGCCCACCTCGTTGATGTCGTTGACGATGACCTTGCCGCCTTCAGCGGCCAGGCGTTTGGCGATGCCTTCGCCAATGCCGTTGCCAGCGCCGGTGACGATGATGGATTTGTTCTGCACACGCATGGGTGTCTCCGATGGGTTGTGGTGATAATCAAAATTGATAGCTAGCAGCGCATATTCAACTAGCGCTAGCGCCCGATGGGGCTGAAATTTCAGTGGCCGAAGCTGTATCGGCCGCAGGGGCTGCCGGGGCGGGTGCCTTGGGCTCCCGGCCATAGAACTGCGGAAAGAACTCTTTGACGCCATTGCCGTTGAAGTCCCACCCCGTGCACTGGCCCAGGTGGCGCGGCGGCTCGGTGGGCTGGCTGGCGGCAAACACCGCAGGCACCGACTGGAATGCTGCCGTGGCCAGATTGAACAGCAGCTCGCGCAGGTGCGTGCAGCTTTCCACGCCGCCCAGGTGCTTCTGGATGGCCTGGCGCCAGCCGCGTGCCATGCTGCAGCCCACCATGCGCTGCAGCGCTGCCTGGGCCTCGGTGCAGCCCTTGAGCGGGTGTGAATCCATGGACACATCCACCGCCTGCACCACCAGCTGGCGGTTCACGGTCACGCGCAGCCACATGTGGTGGATGGCTTCGCCCGCCAGGCGCGTGCGCGTCGGGTCGCGGTGCGAGGGGGCGTCGTAGGCCTTGCTGTCGTGTAGCTCGCCTTCGATGTCCCACAGGCCATCGTCGCGTTCAAAGCCCTGGTAGTTCACCCGGCGGACATGCTTCAGGGTGCGGGGGG